>JACPST010000147.1 GCA_016193165.1 Deltaproteobacteria bacterium | reverse complement strand
TGCCAAAGACTTTTTATCTTCTTACAAACCACAGCTTACTCTTTGAGATGAACCTCACTAAAAAAACGAAGCAGCTCTTCACGGTTGGCACGGGCATCTTTCATACCTTCGACAATCAAGGCTTGCGCGTAACGCCCATCGAATAAAAGATAACTTAAAAAGTCAGCAGCGCTTCTATCTGTCGGGCCCAATCCTTTGAGTAAAAATAAAAGTGATTTGGGAAGATCTACTTTATAGGGTAAAGACAAAAGCCCCAAATCCTCCGAAGGTCGAACAATGGTTACATCTACTTTCCTTAAATCTTCATTGGGCTTGATGTGCGAAACCAATGAGATCAGATGATTAATTCGATTAAGCACACGAAGATCAAAATCCAGCGCGTCCAAAAAGATCGTATTAAAAAGCATCCCCACAATTTGAGAAACAGAAGGATAATGAGCTAACGGCTTTAATTGCTCTCGGGATTTTCTGGCCAAATGAATGGCTAAAATCTTTGTAGCTCCCAGTTGAATCGCCGCTGACAAAGGCGCCGCTGCCCGCACCGAACCATCGGCATAATAACTATTTTCAAGTTTCACGGAAGGAAAAATCATGGGAATAGCGGCCGAAGCTAAGACATGTTTGAGGCGCAATTTGGTTTGGCGCCCTTCTCGACGCGGCCTTTCCCATTCTTTTAGGCCGCTGTGAGGAGAGGATTCAAAAAAAGTAACAGTCCTAGCAGTCCCATATTGCATCGCAGAAATTCCAACGGCTTGAATGAGTCCTTCTTCAATATTTTTATGAAGATGGTGATGATCTTCTTCAAAGACTTTTCGAAGCATGAGATAAAGAGGTGTCGTATCTAAAAGAGATTCCACATGACGCTCTCGAATAAACCGTCCCAATGTAAAATTATATAAAAAATTTCCAATGCCTTTAATGATTGACCAGGGATCTGTTCGATAGATATTATTCACGGTGAGATGAGACCACAGATCACAGAGCTCGATGATCGCCTTGTCTAATCCTTCATGCGCTCGAAGCGCCAAAAAAAACGCGTTAATCGCTCCCGCGGATGTCCCAAGAATAATGGGAGAAACTGGAATACATTTGAGTTCCGTAAAAATATATTTCAAAACTCCTAACTGATACGCTGCCCGAGCGCCCCCCCCTGCAAGCATAAACGCCACCCGTTCTTTTTTAGGAGTTTCCATGCTCTTCTTATCGACAAGAAAAGCCAAAAACTTAAATAAAATTAAGCAGACTTCTCAATGATGTCAATTCTTCAAAAAATCAGAGGTTGTTACCGAGGTCTTTTATGTTCCATATTTTTTGGTCTTTAGTGTAGCTCTTTTTTTTCTTTCTTCTTCAAATTTTTGTAGCAACCAGAGTTTAATTAATGATACCAGCACGGGAAGCTTCAATTTCTAATTCTCTAAGAAACCATTCTGGTAAATCAATATTTATTTTTTTGATTGATGGTTTTTTGAGTTGACCATGAGCCTTAATATATTCTCCCAAATCGTTATTTTCTAAATAATGATCCATCGCATCTTGAAAATCAAATTTTTTCAATAAATGCTTCTTTTTCATTTTTTCTTGCCCTCCTTGCGCATATAATTCGAATACGTTTGTTTCTTTTTGTCCAAATAACGGTATAGATAGTGCCTTGTATTAACCCTAGTGTTGCCGATCTACTTTCTCCATCTTTGGAATAAGCAATATTAGGCGCTTCTACTCTGATTCCTTGCCAAATATCTATTGCTTCATCAAATGAGATCCCATGTTTTTTCTTGTTTTCCAGTGATTTTTTAGGATTCCATTCAAAGTCCACAATATAGAAAGTATACCATTTTTATATTATTTTTCAAACAGTTTTTTTCTAAGCTAAAAATGTCCTTGTTTAATACTAGATCATGTATATAAAGTAAAAATTAAACATGAAACTATCATTGCGATTTGTATTACCATTGCTAGTTGTTTTATTTTTAATTGCGCTGGGAGTAACTCCTCTCATTGAGACGTTGACGTTTCGGTGGTTTACAAGAGATTTAGACTTAAGAGGGAAGTTAATTTCAAATGCAGTGCATGACTCTTTAATCAGAAGACTCACGTCGGGTACAAAGTCAGACATTCTATTTTTATTAACAAAAATTACTTTGGATGATCGCTTAATGGCTGCGGGCTATTGCACTAGCGATGGAATGCTTCAATATAAAACTGAACTTTTTCCAAAAGAAATTAAATGTCTTGATCCGGAATTTGAGATCAAACAATCAAAGGTTATGAAATTAAAAGGAGGGAATGTTCATATTGTTAAAAATCCATTGATGGAAAAAAATAAACTTTTTGGATATGTTTTTTTGATTCACGATATGAGTTTTATTGAGAAAAGAAGCAAAGATACAAAATGGTATATATTTATGTTTTTTATCTCCCTTGGAATTGTTACATAAGTTGTAACCGTCATCATTGCGCAATGGAGCTGGAGGGGGTGGATTGGAGCGATGCGCACACTTCTAACAGGAGAGGGGATTTTTACATCTTCACCCGAAATGACCTCTTCAGAAATAAAGCCTCTCATAAAGGATTTAAGAACTTTAATTAAGGAACTTCAGACAAATCAACGAATTCGAGATGAGAGCCTTATTAGCTGGACGCCAAAAGTCTTAAAAGAAATATTAAATAAAGAACTTTCAGGAGATGAAGTGATTATTGTTTCTAATCGAGAACCTTATATTCATAACCGCACCAAAGATGGCAATATTGAGATTCAACATCCTGCTAGCGGTTTAGTGACTGCGTTAGAGCCCATTATGAAAACATGCTCTGGTACTTGGATTGCGCATGGAAGTGGGAATGCAGATCGTGAGTTTGTAGATGAAAAAAATCGTCTTAAAGTTCCGCTTGATAATCCAAAGTATATGTTAAGACGTGTCTGGTTAACAGAGGAAGAAGAAGAGGGATATTATTATGGATTTTCAAATGAGGGGATCTGGCCTTTATGTCATATTGCCCATACTCGCCCTATTTTTCGCTCTCAAGACTGGGAACAATATGTACGTGTAAATAAAAAATTTTCGGAAGTC
>JACPST010000143.1 GCA_016193165.1 Deltaproteobacteria bacterium | reverse complement strand
GGAGCAAGATCTTACACTTTTTTTATTTTTATTTTTGCTCTCTGCTATGGGTTGTTATTTTTGCTGGTGTGGCACTTTAAAGAGCCCATTTTGTTATGGAAGCTCTATGAAGATTCTTTTACCGGGCTAGGAGTTCTTATTTTTGTTGCGGGTGTGGTGATGGGGCTCATCACTGTTCGCACACTTTCCATTCGTGTGCTTTTGGGATTTCCTGAGATTCAAGCTTCTCAATATCCTTCCAAACTTGTGATGAAAGGTATTTATCAGTATCTTCGTCATCCCCGTTACTTAGAATTTATTTTGGAAGTCTTGGGCATTGCAATTTTGTCTGGTCGTGTGTGGAATTTTATTTTGTTAGTTTACATCGTGCCTGCCGTATGGCTTTTGTCTGTGGTAGAAGAGCGCGAACTTGTTCAACGCTTCGGCCAGTCTTATATAGAATATCGCAAACGAGTGGGGCGATTTTTCCCAAAAATTTGAGTCCCCTTGACAAAAGCCTGACGAGGGATACAATAAATACTAAGTGGCACGTTTGTGGAATTCATACAAGTCACTCTCTAATATATAATAGGAGAAACAAAAACGATGGAAAAGAAATTTAAAAAAAGGGCTTTAATGGTGATATGCGCGCTATTTTTATTAAGCTGTGGGGAAACGACCAAAGTCCAGGAGCCCAGCTCCGCGCCCAGCTCTGTGCCCATCTCTGCGGCACCCAGCCCTGCCACAGTTAGACATGATTTTAATGGAGATGGGATTGCAGACATACTGGTGGGGGCCGTTGGAGATGATGATGGGGGGACTGATGCAGGAGCTGCTTATATTTTTTATGGATCCACCTCCTTAGCGTCTTCGATTGATGCCTCTCTTGCCAATGTCAAACTCATTGGCGAAGATATAGGTGACCAGTTTGGATTCAGTGTTTCTGGGGTGGGAGATGTCAATGACGATGGCATCTCTGATATCCTTGTGGGGGCACCTCTTGATGATGACGGAGCTGCTGCTGATGCAGGAGCTGCTTATATTTTTTATGGATCCACCTCTTTAGCGTCTTCGATTGGCGCTTCATTGGCTAATGTCAAACTCATTGGTGGAGCTGCAAATGACCTCTTTGGAAACAGTATTTCTGGGGCGGGAGATGTCAATAAGGATGGCATCTCTGATATCCTTGTGGGGGCACGCGAGAATGATGATGGGGGGGCTAATTCTGGGGTAGCCTATATTTTTTATGGATCCGCCACTTTAGCTTCTTCGATTAATGCCTCTCTTGCCAATGTCAAACTCATTGGCGAAGCTGCAGGTGACCGGTTTGGCATAAGTGTTTCTGGGGCGGGAGATGTCAATAAGGATGGCATCTCTGATATCCTTGTGGGGGCAGCTCTTAATGATGATGGGGCTGCTGCTGATGCAGGAGCTGCTTATATTTTTTATGGCTCCACTTCTCTTGCTTCTTCGATTGGCGCTTCATTGGCTAATGTTAAACTCATTGGTGAAGATGCAAGTGACAACTTTGGATTCAGTGTTTCTGGGGGCGGGCCATAGAAAACTCATATTTTTTCTGTTTTATTTATTCATTTTTTCCTGACTTCCGAAAAAAACTAAATTTGAGTCCCCTTGACAGGAGGACATTTCTCTATATACTGTACTCCCATTGTGGGACAAATCCCAAACATCAATACAACCCATTTCGAAGCTAAGGTGTTGAAAACAAAGTTCATTTTCATTACTGGTGGTGTTATTTCATCCTTAGGAAAGGGGCTTTCTGCCTCTTCCATAGGCTGCCTTATGGAGAGCCGCGGCCTTAAAGTGAACCTCATCAAGCTGGATCCCTATATTAATGTAGATCCTGGAACCATGAATCCACTTCAGCATGGAGAGGTTTATGTCACAGATGATGGGGCTGAAACAGATCTCGATTTGGGGCATTATGAACGCTTTACTTCTATTCGCGTGGGCAAAAAAAATAATTTTACAACGGGTCAAATTTATGAAGCCGTTATTACCAAAGAACGCCAAGGAAAATATTTGGGAGGAACGGTTCAGGTTATCCCTCATATTACGAATGAAATTAAACAAAATATTTTAGACGCTTCTCAAGGATGTGATTTGGCCATTGTTGAAGTGGGAGGGACGGTCGGAGATATTGAAAGTCTTCCCTTTTTAGAAGCCATTCGTCAGATGAATGTGGATTTGGGGCGGGAAAATACCGCTTATATTCATGTAACACTTGTCCCTTTTATTCATACCTCTGGGGAGCTCAAAACAAAACCCACGCAACACAGTGTGAAAACACTTCGAGAAATTGGGATTCAACCTGATTTCTTGCTCTGTCGAACCGATCGAGAGATTTCGCAAGACATTAAAGCAAAAATTGGTCTTTTTTGTAATGTGCAAGCGGATGCTGTGATTACGGCTCGCGATTTAAGTTACATTTATGAAGTGCCTTTGGCATTCCATGAACAAGGTTTAGATGATAAAATTGCGGAACGACTCAATATTTGGACGGGGGCGCCCAAACTAGAGCGATGGAAGAAAATGGTTTCAAGCCTCAAAAGTCCAAAACACGAAGTGACCATTGCACTTGTCGGAAAATATGTGGATCTCACCGATTCTTATAAGAGTTTAAATGAAGCGCTAACACACGGAGGAATCGCAAACTCTGCTAAAGTGAAGCTTTTATTTGTGGATGCGGAAGCGATTGAAAAAGAGGGGACAGATGTCCATTTAAAAACTGCAGATGGAATTTTAGTGC
>JACPST010000142.1 GCA_016193165.1 Deltaproteobacteria bacterium | reverse complement strand
TCATTTCTTTCGAGGAAGGGTGTCTGAGCCTGCCCAGTTTAACAGCCCAAACCAAACGATTTAGTAAGGTCACCGTCCAATACCATGATCTTAAAGGAACCCAAAAAACATTAAGTGCTGAAGGACTTTTGGCCATTGCTCTTCAACACGAGACAGATCACTTAGATGGGAAACTCTACATCGACCGCCTAAGTTCTTTAAAAAAAGAACTTTTGGTTAAAAAATTTAAAAAGCTAAAAGAAGAAAGAAAATCCTCCGGATGAGACTTCCTGAGCCTTTGGCCAAATGGAAAGTTGTTTTCATGGGAACGCCCTCATTTGCAATCCCCGTTCTTGAAAAACTCATCGAAAAAGAAAATGTTGTAGCACTCTATACTCAACCCGATCGTCCTCGCGGACGAGGACAAAAAACGCTTCCTTCTCCTATTAAAGAAATGGCGCAAAAGTATCATATTCCTTGCTTTCAACCTCCTCATTTTAAATCCAACTCAACGGTTGAAGAACTCAAAAACCTTCACCCAGATCTTATAGTGGTTATTGCCTATGGGCTCTTTCTTCCTAAAAGCATTTTAGATATCCCCTTGCACAAAACTTTAAATATTCATCCTTCTTTACTCCCAAAGTATCGAGGAGCCGCCCCTATCCAATGGGCTTTGATCAACGGAGATCATCAAACGGGAGTAACCATTTTATATGTCACTCCTAAAATGGACGCGGGGGACATGCTCCTGCAAAAAAAAATAGAAATTTTAGAAGAGGACACGTGTGATTCACTTCAAACTAAGCTTTCAGCCCTAGGAGCTAACCTTTTAATTGAAACCATTTCGGGGCTTAAAAATCACTCTTTGACACCCATTCCACAAAATCCCAAGGAAGTATCCCAAGCTCCTAAACTTTCTAAAGAAATAGGGCACATCGATTGGACAAAATCCGCAAGAACTCTTTTTAATCTTATCCGAGGAGCTAATCCGTGGCCAGGAACCACTACTGTTCTTGAAAAAGAGCCTCTTAAAATTCACCGCGCAAGAGTGACACATGAAACTTTTCAAGGAAAAGCCGGGAAAATTCACTCTTTAACCGAAGACGGCATTGAAGTTGAAACCTGTCTGGGGCTTCTTTTATTGACAGAGGTTCAGAAACCCAATAAAAGAAAAATGAAAGCATCGGAATTTCTAAAAGGCCAAAAAATTACTCTAGGATCTTATTTGGGAACTCAAAAACATGCTTTATCCTAAAATTGCTCCTTCACTTTTGTCATGTGATTTTGCCAAACTCAAAGAAGAAATTAAAGCAGTTGAAAACGCAGGTGCCCATCTTCTACACTTAGATGTTATGGATGGCCATTTTGTTCCTAATCTGACGATTGGCCCCTTTATTGCGGAAGCCATTCGCCGCTGCACAAAGCTTCCTCTAGATGTTCATCTCATGATTGAAGAGCCAGAAAAATATATTGAGCCCTTTATCAAAGCAGGGGCAAACATGATTTCCTTTCATCAGGAAGTGACCCAGGCTCCTCAAAAGCTTTTTGATTTGATCAGGCGTCAAGGAGCCAAAGCAGGCCTAGCCTTAAATCCGGATACGCCTTTAGAAAAAATTAAAAATTTTCTTTCTCAGTTAGATTTTGTATTAGTCATGAGCGTTCACCCCGGATTTGGAGGACAAAAGTTCATTAAAACCTCTGTTTCAAAAATCCAAGAACTTAAAAAATGGCGGGAAGCTCAAGCTCTTTCTTTTGAAATAGAAGTAGATGGGGGTATTAAAGCGGAGAATATTGATCAAGTCGCCAAAGCGGGGGCAAATATTTTTGTTTCTGGCTCCGGAATTTTTAAAACATCGGATTATCAAAAAACAATTTCTCAAATGAAAACAAAAATACAATGACAGATAATACTAAAGATATTGAACTGATTGACTCTTATCTTAAAAAAATGGATATCGATGCTCAAAAAACCAAAAAGGCCCCCAACATTTGGTGTATCGAGCAAAATAACGCTGAAATCTTTATTATCGCGGCCGGGGGATTTGTGATTCTTCAATCTAAAATTATGTCTCTTCCTAAGTCGAACATTTCTACATTCTATCGAAAACTTTTAGAGCTAAATGACAACGTAGAAGAATCGTTAGGAGCTTCTTTTGGAATTAACAAAAACAATGAAATTATTTTAAAAATGCTTCGTCCAACGACAAATCTTGGACTCAATGAGTTTATTTATTATCTCACCAGCATTGCTTTTGTGGCAGATAAACAAATTGTGACACTCAAAGAGAGATTTAGAGACTGATGGGATCTTTTATACTCACCGGCAGTAACCTTACTCTTCAAAAATTAGAAGAAATTGTTTATCACAACACATCTGTCTCTCTAAGCTCTTCTGCTCAAACGCAAATGGAAAAAAGCCAAAAGCTCCTTGAAAAATGGCGCAAAGAAAAAAAGACAATTTATGGATTTAACACCGGCTTTGGAAGTTTAAGTGATGTCAAAATTAAAGACCAAGATTTGCTGGCGCTTCAAAAAAACTTAGTTCGATCTCATGCGTGTGGAGTGGGGGCTCCTTTTTCTGAAGAAGAAGTAAGGGCGATTGTTCTCATTCGAGCCAATAGCTTAGCCAAGGGATATTCTGGCGTTCGTCCTCTTTTAGTCACCCAGCTTTTAGAACTTCTAAATAAGAAAATTATCCCTTTTATTCCTCAAAAAGGTTCTGTAGGGGCCAGTGGAGATTTAGCCCCTTCGGCGCATTTGGCTTTGGCTTTGATCGGAGAAGGAGAGTTTCTCAAGGGGAAAATTGCTCCCATTGAACTTCAAGGCCGAGAAGGATTAGCTCTCATTAATGGAACTCAGGTCATGGCTGCGCTTTCAGCTCTTAATATTTTACAGGCTCAAAAGTTGGCACTGCTTTTCGATATTGCTTCTGCTTTAAGTCTAGAAGCCATTGAAGGGAGCCGGAAACCCTTCCATGCTCACCTTCACTCCATTCGTCCACACCGAGGGCAAAAAGAAGTAGCTCAAAGGCTTTGGAAACTCACCGAAAAAAGCAAGATTCAAGAAAAACACAAAGAGTGTACTAAGGTTCAAGACTCCTATTCTTTTCGATGCATTCCCCAAGTCCATGGAAGCTCACAAGATGCCCTGTTTTTTGTCCAAAAGATTATAGAAACAGAATTAAATTCTGTAACAGATAACCCTGTGATTTTTGCCGAAGAAGAACTTTGGATCAGTGGAGGAAATTTTCACGGCCAATGCCTCTCTCAGGCGATGGATTTTCTCTCCATTGCGATGACCACACTGGTCAATATTTCTGAACGACGAATTGAAAAACTCTTAGACCCTCAGTTTAGCGGCCTTCCTCCTTTTTTAGCAAACAATGAAGGATTGGAATCAGGACTCATGCTGGCCCACGTTACAGCTTCTTCTTTGGCCTCGTACAACAAAATTTTATCTCACCCTGCAAGTACGGACACTATTCCTACTTCTGGAAATAAAGAGGATCATGTCAGCATGGGAGTTCATGCGGCGCTTAAAGCCAAAGAAATTTTAGGCCATGCTGAAGATGTTCTTGCCATTGAATTTTTAGCCGCTCGTCAAGGCATTGAACTTCGAAGGCCTTCCAAAACGAGCCCTTGTCTTGAAAAAGTCATGGCAACTTTAGAAAAAGAAATTCCCCCCATTACAAAAGACCGTGTCTTTTCAAAAGATATTTTAAAAATCAAAACTCTTTTTCCTGACATTTTGCTTCAGAGCCAAGGAATTGTTGAATGAGCGCCGTAACTACGGTGAAGGCTCCCATGGGAACAAAACTAAGCTGCAAAGGATGGGTACAAGAAGCGGCGTATCGGATGATCCAAAATAATTTAGATCCTGAAGTGGCTGAGCGCCCGCAAGATCTCGTGGTTTATGGAGGATCGGGAAAGGCCGCCAGAAACTGGGAGTGCTTTCATGCCATTTTAAAAAGTCTTCGAGAGCTTGAAAATGACGAAACTCTTTTGGTTCAATCTGGAAAACCTGTTGGAATTTTAAAAACACACCTAGATGCTCCACGAGTACTTATTGCAAATTCTAATTTGGTGCCCGCATGGGCAACGTGGCCGGAATTTCGAAGGCTCGAGGCTCTAGGGCTTATCATGTACGGGCAAATGACGGCAGGAAGTTGGATTTATATTGGGACTCAAGGCATTCTTCAAGGAACTTATGAAACCTTCATGGCCGC
>JACPST010000037.1 GCA_016193165.1 Deltaproteobacteria bacterium | reverse complement strand
ATAATATTAATTAGCAAACTTCCATGTTTCAGCATTCCATGTGATCGGAGTTAAAGTGCCTGTCATTTTCCAGTTTTCAAGATTTTTAGGGGTGACAGAAATATCCGACCTAAAAAATAAAGGAAGGGCGGGAACTTCTTCTGCCCAAATGACTTGTTCTTGTTGAAGGAGCTCTTTTCTTTTGTTTTCATCTAAAGTGACAGGGACTTGATGGTCTAGTTTATTGGCCTCTTCATGGACCCAGCCTGGAGTGTTCTGCCCTTGCCAGCTATTTTTCTCTGAAGGGATATTTTCTTTGGTCCACAAACTTTCTCCATCGCTCACGGGACTCATCATCCAAGCATACAATGCCAAGTGTTTAAATTTTCTATGGCGCATGGTTTCTCCAAAGAAAACTTGACCGGGTTGGTTGACAATTTCTAAATCAATCCCGATTTTTCTCCAGTCCGATTGTAAAATTTGTTCCGTTTGTTCCCGGGTTTTATTGCCAGCGGTGGCCATAATGGTGAGGCGCAGTTTGTCGCCGCGATTATTGACCCGAATGCCATCGGTGCTTTCGACCCAGCCTGCTTCTTCCAAAAGTTTTTTGGCTTTGTCGGGATCGTAGGGGTAGTGTTTAATTTTAGGATTATAGCCATAGTGTTTGGGAGGAAGCCAGCTATCGGCCACTTGTTGTTTTCCTTGAAAAAGAACATCCGAGATCATTTGGCGGTTAGCCCCATATAGGAGGGCTTGCCTGACCCGTTTATCTTTTAAAATGGGATTCTCTAAATTGCAGTCAATATGTTCCCACGTTAAAGCGGGCTTATAATGAAAGGTGAATTTATCGCCGTGGCGTCGTTCGAAATCCAAGGCCTGGTCTAAAGACAGCCCCAGGGGAGAAATGGCATCAATCGTCCCAGAAAGGAGATTGGATTCCAAGGCATTGGTGGAGGTGATAAATTTGTAAATCACTTTTTCAAAAACAGGATTGGCTCCTGTCCAATGGGGGTTTCTTTCGAAAATCATATGGCTTCCCGATGCCCACTCGGCAAGTTGAAACGGGCCGTTGCCCATCGGTTTTTTATTAAAAAAAGATTCGTGATATTTTTCAGGATTCTTTTGATATTCAGATTCAACGATGTGCTTGGGAATAGCCGCGTGTCCTAAGAAATAATAGGCATAGGGCTCTTTCCATGTGACAATCAACGTATGATCATCTGGGGTTTCCATTTTTTCTATTCTGCGATCTGTATCCCGGCTAATGATTGGAAGCCGATCGTCCATAATCATTTGGTGGGTAAAAATAAAATCTTGAGGAGTGATGGGGGTTCCATCCGCCCATTTTAAGCCTTCTTTCAAATGCCATGTGGCTTGGATTTTGTTGCCATGAAGTCTTTTGACAAGGCCATTTTCAAAAGAAGAAATTTCAGTGACCAGCCTGGGATGATATTCCCAATGATCATCTCGTTCAACCATGTCTTCAAAGATAAGGCCTAAGCCTTCAAAGGAAGCCGCCATTTCACTAAATAAAGGATCTAGGGTATTGGGCTCTTGTGTCATACCCACAATGATTTGTTTATTATTTCTTTTATTTGTTTTTTTGGATGTGAAGGTGACGATGAGAACAACAATTAAAATCCCAACCAGAACAGCTCCAATCCATTTGGTGTGATGAATTTCTCTTCTTTGTCTTTTAGTCATAGATGCCTCGCTTGTTATTTTATAAGTTATAAACTTGTCACATTCTAAGTGATAAAATCAAGTTTAAAAGTGATAATTTTTTATTTAAAAAATTATCATTCTTAGAAATGCTTGCTTTTATTGCTTGAAAATTGGTAGTTTAATCCTTATGAAAAAAATACTCTTATTCTTATTTATTTGTTTTTTACCTGTGACACTTTATGCCAAAGCACCTAAATTAAAGAAAGAGGCGAAGAAAATGGAAACGGTTTATGCAGAGTTCGATACCACCCAAGGAAAAATTAAGATTAAACTTTTTTCAGATAAAGCCCCAAAAACAGTCTCCAATTTTACAGGATTGGCTGAGGGTACCAAAGAATTTACCGATCCCAAAACAGGTAAAAAAGTCAAACGTCCCTTTTATGATGGGCTTATCTTTCATCGTGTGATTCCTGATTTTATGATTCAAGGAGGAGACCCTCGAGGAACAGGTACAGGCGGTCCAGGTTATACATTCGCTGATGAATTTAATTCTGCCTTAAAACACGATAAGCCCGGAATTTTATCGATGGCCAATTCGGGGCCCAATACCAATGGATCTCAATTTTTTATTACCGATAAACCTACGCCTTGGCTTGATGGGCGGCATACGGTATTTGGAGAAGTGGCGGAAGGGCTGGAGGTAGTTCAAAAAATTGCTCGTGTTAAACGAGATGCCAATGATAAACCTCTTCAAGATGTGGCGATTAAAAAAGTGACTATTTTGCGGGAATAAATTTTTCAGGTATTTCTATTTCTTCTTTTAATTTTTCAAAATAGGTATGACTTTTGAGAAAAGGGGGTCCTACATGATAGACATCGACAAGCCCTGTTGTGAGTCTCGCCATGGGATGTGAAAAAGCTGTATCTTGATATTTAATGATCAGATAGTTTTTGAGTTCTTCTTCAAAATCATATCCAATGGCAATATTATTCCAATGTCCACTGTTTCCCATCAGAGGCATTCCCGCGATGATCCGACTACTTTTAATATTGGATCGAAGTCGTTGTGTTTCAGCTCTAAAATAAGCTCTATTTTTTTCATTACCCATGTTAGGAAAATAGCCTTGAACTCTAGGCAGGTTATCAGGAAGAATGACTTCATCTGAGGAGAGTGTCATTTTATAAATAGTGTACTGGATATGAACGCTATTTTGTACAAACCGACTGCCACTCCACTGTTCTTCTTCAATGAAGTTGATACCCGGCGTCATATTCAAATAACGAGGCTTTAATAATGGAAGATCTAATGTGGAAAATTTTTCATCTCTCCTTTTTTTATCATACTCATAAATAGGGGGAGCAATATCATCAAAAGAGATAGTGTGTTTTGAGGTATACCAAAGGGTATGAGGCTCCCCATAACCACTTTTGTAGGCAACGACATCGTATCGAATATCAAACATTGTTTCTTCATTAAAGTGAGGAAGTCCTGTAATTTCAAATGTTCCATCTGACTGGGTTTTCACTTTCCATTCTTTTTGACTTCCACTGCATCGGGTTCCCCACTCTTTAAGTCCCATGTAAAGTTCATAATACTCTTTTAATTTTTGAAGATAAGTGGAGCCTCCTTTTTTGAGCTCTTCCACCCTTGCTTTTCGTTCCTTAATTTTAGGCGGAGGAGCACTCCAATAGTCGACAAATCCAATGACCGTGGCATCTGCAATGGGGGTATGAGTGTCACTGTCTCTGACTTTGCCTTTTAAGGTCATTTCTCCTTGAGTTTCTAAGCAGGCTGTTTTTTCTTCACTCCGTTGATAAGGAGGTTCTTTGGGTAATTCTGAAGGGTCTAAATCTTTAAGAATGGGAGCTTGGTTTTTAATGATGACAGCTGTTTTTTGAGGAGGAACTTCTACTTCGGGTTGGCCTTTGACTGCGGCGGTCACTTTGCGTTGAGAGCTTACGTCTAAGACATGGACTTTGGTTGTTTCTTCCTCTGGAAGAAATTGAATATAATACCGTGTGCCTCTGACGCCTGTAATGGCATTGGGGGATATAATTTTATGTGTATCTTCAGGCAGCAAATTTTGGATCACAGATTTAATGTATCCTTTAATGAGTTTGGCTAAAAATTTATTTTGAGGGGTGAGAAATGTGCTTTCGACAATAAATTCAGAATTTTCGTAGATATTAATAACTGTTTTTCTACTTTTGGAATCTTGACTGTCAAATGTAAGTTCAACGCTGGAATTTTCTCCAGTAATGATTTTTTGGCCTAAGCGTATCTGGTCTCCCAGCTTGAGTGGAGTATTTTTTAAAAAAATTTTAGTTCCATAAATGCCTGTTACAATGCCAGGGGAGGGTAAAGATTCTTTTTGGAGGAACGCCCAAAAGAAAAGGAGTCCTAAAACTACACCCCCTAAGATACTTCCAAAAAGAAGCTTTTTTTTCACAAAGTGATAAAATGATTTTAAATAATTTTAACTTTTATTGGAAGTTTAATTTAAGGCTATAAATTTTATACCCTGTGGTGAGATTCACAAGATCGGATTCAGAGGATAGAGTAATCTGATTGAGTGCGTTTTGCAGGGTTGGCTGAGGACCTACGCAATACGCTGTTGCTGGATATGTTCGAGGAATGGCATAGAAAACAATGTCATCTCCCTGTAGTAAGTCTACATTTTGATATTGATTTGTCATTAATAAGTTTGTTCCTAACATTTGAGTAAGCATTATTTTTTGTCCCGGTCTTTCTCGTACCATCCAAAATTCTATAGTCCATGTGTTCCACTGACAGATACCCTTAAAGGGTTGGATAGCTTGTCCGTAACCCCATGTTGGACTGAAAGCAATGGCGGGATTAGCGGTGATTCGGTATCCTGTTTGATTACTGTTGGGCTGAATGTTCACTTTGACACTTGTGCTTTGACAAGTTGGGGGAGTCATAACGCCTCCCTCCAGCTCTTTGATCCGATTTCCTAAATCGTCCATGTTATTTTCCGCGGTATTTTCTAAACAATTTAATGGAACATCCCCTACAGTTTTTGCGGGTATGAGTACAGTGGAATCGGTAGGTGTTGGAGTGGGTGTAGGTGTAGGCGTTGGAGTGGGTGCGGGCGTTGGAGTTGGTGTGGGCGCAGGCGCGGGTAAAGGTTGAGTGGGTGCGGGTTGAGTTGATTGAATACTCTGGCTTTTTTGAGCTGATGAAGGAGATGTTTCTTCTCCTGTGGGCGCGCATTGGTTTAAAAACGCGCAAAGAGTTAAAAGGAATAAAATTTTTAATGGGGATTTTATAAAGATTTTTAACATTTTCCTTTATTATACCATGGCTTAAATAAAGAAAAAGAATGTTTTTTCTTTATTCTCATCTAATTTTAATCTTTTATGCCTTTTACTTCCGAAACCAAAAAGTCAAAATTTCTTTTTCAGCCTCAAGAGCAGGTATTTTTTTGCTCAGGACTCGTTGCAGCCATTCTTCAGGGGGGTCCAAATATTGAACAATGGCCAAATAAATTGCTCTGGCGATTTGAGGATTTTGATAAGAAACATCTTCTAAATGTTCTCTAAAAATTTTAGCAAGTTCTAAGAGTTTGGCCGCGATAAGTTCTTCCGCGAGCTTGGGATTTTCTTTTCTTTTTCTAGGCTGTGGTGTGGAAAATTTCAAGGATCTCTTTTCGTTTCAAAACACCAATAACTGCGGGATAAAAAAGCCCCTGATTGGATCTTTCAATGAGCTATCTTTTTTTTCTGAAATAGGGCTTTTGAGCT
>JACPST010000163.1 GCA_016193165.1 Deltaproteobacteria bacterium | reverse complement strand
ATTTTTACTTTAGAATTTTTTTCTTTTAAATATTTACCGGTGCCAGAAATAGTTCCTCCGGTGCCCATTCCGCACACAAAGGCGTCCATTTTTCCATCGGTTTGCTCCCAAATTTCAGGTCCTGTGGTTTCATAATGGGCCTTCGGATTTTGAGGGTTGTGATATTGATTGGCATAAAAAGCGCCGGGAGTTTCTTCGGCAATTTTTTTGGAAACATTGTAGTAGCTTCTGGGATCTTCGGGGGCCACTTCTGTGGGAGTAATAATCACTTTGGCCCCAAAAGCTCTTAAGTTTTGAACTTTTTCTTGGCTCATTTTATCAGGCATGACAAAAATGGTTTTGTATCCCCGAACGGCCGCTACAATGGCAAGTCCAAATCCGGTGTTGCCAGAGGTCGCTTCTACGATGGTACCCCCGGGTTTTAAGAGCCCTCTTTGTTCCGCATCGTCGATAATATATTTTCCAATACGGTCTTTAACGGAGCCGCCGGGGTTTAAAAACTCAATTTTCGCGTAAAGTTTGGATTCGATATGCTGGGAGAGGGTATTCATGCGAACCAGAGGTGTATGACCTAGGGTTTCTAGGATATTTTTACAGATTTTCACGATGTTTTACCTATATGAAATTCAAAGACACCTGTCAACGAAACGTGAATATGCGAAACGTGAAACTCCCAGCTTGCGTTTTAGGAACTCTCTTGGTAGCGGTGAAGCCGTTTTAACACCTGGTGGGTTAATTCAAAAGGATTTTCCGTAGGAGGAATGTCGGTTTGGGCCAGTAATTTTTGGATTTTGGGCTCATCTCTATTTTGTTTGGAAAGTTCATTGCATAATTCGATCAATATCTCATTTTTAGATTTCATGATTTTAAGTGTATGAGATTTAAAGACTTTTTGTCAAATGCAAGCCTGGGCTTATCAAGCCTCGGCTTGTCAAGCCTCAACTTTGGACGTCGATATCACAATATCCACTTTTTAGCCAAAGGGGGGATGGCGGAAGTTTATAAGGCCACTTTTACATCTGAAGAAGGATTTTCTAAAGATGTGGTGATTAAGAAAATCTTGAGTCCCTATGAAAAGAGTCCCAAGTGGATTGAGTCTTTTTTAAACGAAGCCAAAATTATGTCTCTTTTGACGCATTCAAATTTGGTTCAAGTGTATGATTTTGGAAAAACAAAAGGGTGTTATTTTTTAGCCATGGAGTATGTCGATGGAAGCAGTCTTTTGGAGCTTCAGAAAAAAATAGCACTATTGCCAGAGCCTTATGTTTTGTGGATGGGGTTAGAAATTTTAAAAGGTCTTTCCTACGCGCATCATAAAGGAATATACCATCGTGATTTGAGTCCATCGAATATTTTAATTTCTAAATCTGGAGAAATAAAAATTACAGACTTCGGAATTGCCAAGTTTCAGACCGAATTTTCAGAAGGAACAGAATTTTTAAAAGGAAAGCATTCCTACATGTCTCCTGAGCAAAGTCGTAAAGAACCTTTGACAGCCAGTAGTGATCTTTATTCTTTGTCTTTGGTTCTTGCTGAGTTTTTGAGAGGGAAGAATTTGAGCCTTTTGAATGACTTAAATTTATATCCCTATTTAAGATCTGGTTTAGCTTTTCATCCTCAAGATCGGCTTCAAACGTGTGAAGCGTATGAGCAAGTGCTTATTCAAGAAATGAAACAAAAAAATTATTTTGTGACTCCTCGGGAGTTTTCAGGCTATTTAAAAAACTTAAATCTTTGGGAAGAGGCCGAAGAAACCCATGCTACGTTAAGCTACCCAGAGTCTTTTCCTAAATCCTCCATTTCCAATTTTAGACTCTGGGCTTTAGGGACTTTGCTTTTGGTATTAGGTGCGGAGGTTCCTGATTTTATATCCCGTGGTTATGTATCGCTCACAGTAAAACCATGGGGAAATGTGTTTGTCGAAGGACAGTACGTTGGAACCACGCCCTTGGTCAATCAGCCTTTGCCTGTTGGAAAATATACTGTTTTGGTTTCAAATCCAGAACTCAATCAATCCAAAAAGATAGCCATTCAAGTTTTAGAAAACAAAATTTCTAAATATCGCCTCAGCTTTCAATAATTTTTACAGTCGCTGCTCCATCGTTTTTGTGCTTTTTGGGTGTACGCGTCCTCTTTTAGAGGAATCATCAAAGCCTTAGCCCATTGCTGACATGCTTCCTTAGGATATGTGTGGAACAGAACATAGCCTTGAAGATAGAATTTTTGGATCTGGGTCTTTTGGGCTTGAATGGCATGATACTCTTTGGCCAGACGGGAGGCTTCTTCACGCATAGGTTCTTCAGGATGCGTTTGTGCCGTGTGGAGCAAAAGACGAATGGCTTCTTCTGTTTTTGATTCTTGATAGAGATGTTGCGCTATTTCTAGAGGGCCTCGAGGGGGAAGAATTTTGTGGATCACTTTGGGTGGTTTTTTGAGCTGTACGACAGGCTGGAGTTGAGGTTTTGGAATATCTTTATATTTTGGGGGAGTATTTTGAAAGAGCAGGACAAGCGAGAGGGTCATGAGTCCCCCAATAGTCGCAAGAAAAATTTTATTTTCTTGGGCCCATTCTTTCCATGAGGGGGAGGTGAGGTGTTCTTCTGAAAATGTTGTTTCTTCGATTGGCATACGGTTCTCCTTTACTGAAATGAGGACGTTAGAAGTTGAAGTAACAAGGGCGTAAGCATGACCATCATGACCGCAGGTAAAATCAGTAAAAAAAGAGGTAAAAGAAGCTTTAATTGTTTTTTGTGAATTTCTTTTTCCATTTGAAAGAGGGCTTCCATTCGAATGTGAGAGGCTTCTTCTTTTAAAAGAGCGCTCATCGAAATTCCATGTTGCCAACCATAAAGAATTGTTTGGCAAAAGGTGTCGATAGTCGGATGTTGCCATTCTTTTTGAAATTCTTGGAGGGCTTCTTGTTTTGTTTTTCCCAATTGGACATGAGAGAGAAGTTTTTTAAATCTTTGGGAAACAAGAGAATTTGGGGCAGATTTTGTAAGTTCGGAAAGAGAGCTTGTGAAATCCAATCCCGCCTCTAAACACAGGGCCAAGAGCTCAAGCCATAAAGAAAATTCAATCCCTATTTTTTGGTGAGGTTTCATTGGAGAATCCTTTTGATCCAAAGCAGTGCTAAGAGTTCTAAAAGCAGGGCGGTCGAAAATCCGACCCCCCCGATCCATGAACTAAAAGCAAAAGACATCATCTCTGGAGAGATCAGGCTAAATAAGCTGAGCACAAGCCAGGGTAAAAGGATGGCAATCGTGGCCTGGGCTTTTGTGGGATAAGAAAGTACTTTTGTTTTTTCTTCAAATTCTTGCTCAAGGCGCGCGAGTTCGGAAAGCCTTTTGAGTAAAGCGGACAAAGCAATACCATTTTTAGAAGAAAGGAGAAGGGAGTGTTTTAAAAATTCTAGGATATCGGAGTCTAGTTTTTTCGTCGGTGAGGTCAGAAAATGATAGAAAGTTCGTCCGTTGGGCGACTGAGCCAGGTGTTTTAAGGCTTGAGGGAGGGCATGGCCGGATTGGAGGAGGGCGGATAGTTGAAGGCACAAGGAAGGGAAGTTTTTAATGACGACCTTTTCATTCTTTTTTTGAGTAAAGTAATCTAAGACCCACTTTTGGTGTGTGATAAAAAGGGTATAGAGATTTAAGCTTACATAAAAGCTCGTCACTCCACTTAAAAGAATCAGAGTTAGTTTCAAAATAAACATGGCCTAGGACAGAGAAGCAAATTCTATGCCAAAATTTCTAAACTTGCTTTTTTTAGGCCTCCTCATTAGGATGCGTATTTCATGAAGTTACTTGTAACAGGTGCGGCAGGATTTATAGGAGCGCGGTTTGTTGAAGCCTGCCAAAAAAAATCTTATTCTATCATTTCCGTAGATGAACCTTCTTATTTTTCTTCCAGAGCAGAACATCGGAACATTCAATTTGGAAAAATTGTTGATCGAAGTACGCTTTTTGATTGGCTCAAAAAACATCGTCCTGAGCTCAATGGCATTGTTCATTTGGGAGCATGCACAGATACCACAGAGATGGATGAGCAGTATTTAACCCGCATGAACTTGGAATATTCTCAGTCCATCTGGGAATATGCTTCCCAAAATAAAATTCCTTTGGTTTATGCGAGTAGTGCCGCTACCTATGGGGATGGGAATTTAGGCTATGACGATGCTGAATCCCGGATCGTAAATCTTAAGCCGCTCAATCCATATGGCGAGTCTAAACGTCTCTTTGATCTCTGGGCTTTGGGCCAAGAAAAAGAAGGAGTAACCCCTCCCAGTTGGTCTGCTTTTAAATTTTTTAATGTGTATGGATTTGGAGAAAGGCACAAAGGAAAAATGGCCTCTGTTGTGCTCCATGCCTTTGATCAAATTCAAAAAACAGGAAAGACGCGTCTTTTTAAAAGCCACCGTTTGGATATTGCTCATGGCCATCAAAAGAGGGATTTTATTTTTGTTGAAGATATTGTGAACGTTTTATTTTATGCGTTAGAAAAACCTATCCGTCGCGGTATTTATAATTTAGGAACAGGGCAAGCGCGCACATTTTTAGATTTGGTGCGGCCTGTGTTTTCAGCGCTTAAAAAACCCGAGAATATTGAATTTATTGATACCCCTGTCGCTATTCGAGACCGCTATCAATATTTTACGGAAGCTAAAATAGAACGACTTCGTGCCGAAGGTTGCACGAACTCTTTTACTTCTCTTGAAGGTGGCGTTTCAAAGTATGTCCAGGAGTTATTATTAAAAGAAGAGTCTCTTTCTTCTTCGGATCAAAAGGCCGCTGGCCAAAAATAAAATCCCAAGTGTTGTCAAAAAAGCATTAAATTCTCCAAACAAATGAATGGTGGATTTTAATAGGCGAAAATTTGTAAACGAGCGATTGTATTCTTGGAGCGCTTCGTCATAGAGTCCCTGTTCAATATAGAATTTTGCCTGGACTTCATGTTGAGCGATGGTTTGGCGAACGGAAGCCACCGTCATCAAAAAGATAGACAAGATAATCGCGACTGTCAACCACACACGTTTCATCACTCTGGCTCAGATACAAATTTTGTGCCAACAGGGCTAGCCTAGAAGTTTAGGTGAATTCAATAGGTTAGAAATATATCTTCAAAGCATCTTCTGGGTATCTTTTAAACACGTGACAAAAAACGTCAGTCGAGCCGGGCTTTAAGGCAGGGGAGGGTCAATTTTGACGCGGTAGTTGGGTTCGGCATAGAGGAGATGAGGGGATTTTTGGAGTTTTTTGATGGCGCTATCAGTATCGAAATCGCCTTTCCAGTGATAAAGATCAATGCTTTCTGTGTACGTTTCTTCTTTGACTTTTAACTCTTGCTTTAGGGCTAGAATATACCGCTTAGGAGTTTTGGGTTTAAATTTGACGAGCACTTCTCCAGCGGCATAATTTTTTTCTTGGACACTTGTGTCTGGGGGCGTTTGTTGTTCACTTTTTTCTTTGGATCCCCATGCCATCCCCTTTAATGACACGCTGAATGACACACTTAAAAACACAAGAAGAAAAGTTAAAAAAAGGGTTTGTTTCATAATAAAAACATCATAAAAGATTTTGTTTTCTGTGTCACTTCTTATTCTACAAAAAGATCGGCTGAAGAACAGCGCCTTTTTCTACAGCATAAGAAGAGAGATTTTCTATTATTTACCGGGTTTCTTTTCTCAGGGCGTTTGCAAGAGCATGGATGGCTGATCGGGCTTCGCTTTCTCGAAATAAGATGGAAAGAATATCCATGACAAAGTTTAAGGGATCTACTTTAATATAAACATGATAGAGAATAAGGGAGCGGGTGGGGTCTATTGTTCCATCTTCTTGAACATAAGGTTCCACCATAAAAAGTCCGTTATTCATGAGAACCCCTTGCCGGGGATAAACGGGATCCCGGTCAAATTTGGGCGCTGCCATTTCCCATGCTACGAGTTTTCCTTCGACTCCATTTTTTTGATAAGAAGTGATTTCGTATCGTAAGGTGTGCGTGAATTCCACGGAAGCGATTTTAATTTTAGAAAATTGGTATTCCACGTGAGGCAGGGGAATGATGCCTCTTTCTTTCAGTTCCTGAGGAGTAATATGAACGCTATTTAAAAAAATATTGGGGACATAGTTTTGAAAATTTTCGAGGTGTAAAAAAAGATCCATCACTTTTGAAACAGGTGTTGGAGCGATGCCTACGGCAACGCCTTCGATGACTTGGCTATCCACCGTGTTTGCTTTTTCTTCTAGAAAATTTCGGATGATGGCTTGTTTTTCTTTATCTGAAAGAAAGCGGTTTTCTTCCCTGGTTTTTTCTTCGACGGCTTCTAGAGCTAGCCGATAGATTTCTTGAGGGGCATAGAAGGGATTTTTAAAAATATCAATGGCTAAGGCTCCATCTTCAAGGTCTTTTCTGCTAAACATATTTTGAGAAGTTTGAAGGTGATTTGTGCGGACGATCTCTTCAATAAATATCGTTTGGTGCATGAAGAGCGCATTTTTGCGATAGGTGAGATTATCCGTGGCGGCAAAACCATGTTTGGCCCAAGTCGATAAGATAGCGATTATGCAATGCAAAGCAAATTTGAATGGCGGCCTCTTATATAGGGATTTCACGTTTTTTAGCGGGCTCGAATCAGGGAAACCATTTTTTCCATGAATTTTCTGCCTTCTGCCTCACGGAATAAATTGGTAATCCCAGTTAAATCTTTATAGTAAGGATCCACGCGCATGTAGGTGTGATAGAGAGCAAGAATGCGTGACTCATCAATGCGTTCAAATCCATTTTTATCTTTAGTGATATAGGGTTCTAAATATAAATAACCATCCATGACAAGCACATCTTTATGGCCAAATTTCCCATTGTGTCCAATAATTTCTTCTGTTTTTTTATCTAAAACGGGGACGAAACGCCCATCATGAATAAAGCGGCTGTCTATCGTCCATGCACAGGTGATCGTCATCATTTCTTTTTTCACTTTTCCTTCAGGAGTATTGAGCATCACCTGGACCATGTTTCGTTTACCTTCATTAAAGTCGCTGTATTCAACGGTGATGTCGGCCATGTGAAAGCGTCCAAATAAAATGTCTTCATGAGGATTTGTTTTTATTTTTCTGGCGCTCAATTCTTCTGGGGTGAGGACGTGAGAAAATAAAAAGTATTCAGGCAAAAGAGAGCGATAGTTATTTCGTTGTGAAAATAAATCATAGATATTATAAAGGGAGCTATTATT
>JACPST010000182.1:2327-3698 GCA_016193165.1 Deltaproteobacteria bacterium | reverse complement strand
TCCCGCGTTCTCTCTCGATATCCATGGAGTCCAACATTTGGGCTTGAATTTTTTCGGGTGGAAGGGTTCCTGTTTTTTCAATCAGGCGATCAGAAAGAGTGGACTTTCCGTGGTCAATATGCGCGACAATCGAAAAATTTCGAATCAATTCTGGATTCATAGAGGTGGAGATCCAGTTTTAAGCCGAGGCAGAAGGTGTTGCCCCTGAGGGGCTTGTGTTCTGTCCAAAGGAGTCTTCTTCAAAAGACATTTGTCCTGGAAGCTGTTCTCGATGGAGTTTTAAAACAAGGTCAATCCCCTCTCGAATATACTCCGCAATGGGAACCTTTGTTTTTTGATTTAAGAGTTTGAGCCTTTGATTTTGCTCCTCGGTAATATAGACCGTTGTAGATATTTTTTTTCTCGCCATGACAATACACATATATCACGCTATATGTATTGTCAATGATTCACTTGTGATAATTAGCTTGCGAACCTATTTTAAATCTTCTATGATTTTCAAAGTCTATGGCACGTTTTTTAAAAGCAATAGGCAGTATTATTGTAACTTTTTTAATCTTTTTTGGCGTTCCCGTTTTCGTTTATTCCTCCTTCCAGCGTTTTTTAGGCATGGTGCCTCCGGCTCAGCTGACCCAAGCCGCCGTCTACCAATTGGCCAGTCTAAAAGGCGCCGAAGCTTTTATTTTAGTTTTTATTTTTCTTATGGTGATTGAACGGCGTCGTGGCAAAGAAGGGCGCTACGCGTTTTTTATTTCTCTTTTACTTTTTATTCAGGGAGGAGTGATTGCCGAACTTTGGTATTATTTAACACTCAAGTCTCCGGAGCTTTATACGGCCGCGGGCATTGTTTCTAGTTTTATTTCTTATATGTTATCCGGGTGGCTGTTAGGGCGATTTTACAAAACAACCTCCCATATGATACTTCCTTAGTCTTAACTATGGCTTTGATTGTTCAAAAGTATGGCGGCAGTTCTTTAGCAACTCTTGAGCGTATTCAAGAGGTTGCCAGGAGAGCGGCTCAGAGAAAAAAAGAAGGCAATGACCTTGTGGTTGTGGTTTCAGCGATGGGCAACACCACCAATGATCTTTTAAAATTAGCCAATGCCATTACAGATCAGCCCCCCGCGCGAGAGCTTGATATGCTTTTATCTTCCGGAGAAAGAATTTCAATGGCTCTCTTAGCGATGGCGTTATATCAAATCAATGTGCCTTCGATTTCTTTTACGGGATCGCAAAGTGGAATTGTGACCGATACTTCTCACACTCACGCAAAGATTTTAGAAATTCGAGCTGATCGCATCAAAGAGCAGCTTAGTCTTGGAAAGATCGTGATTGTCGCTGGATTTCAGGGTGTGAGCACTCAAAAAGAAG
>JACPST010000182.1:0-2297 GCA_016193165.1 Deltaproteobacteria bacterium | reverse complement strand
TATAAAGATGTCGATGGAATTTATACAAAAGATCCCAAGTGCTCTGTCGATGCCCAGAAAATGGAACGCTGTGATTACGATCGTGTTTTAACTTTGGCGCACGCGGGGGCAAAGGTGTTGCACAGCGAAGCAATAACCCTTGCCAAAAAACATTCGATGCCTTTATACATTGCCTCTAGTTTTACGGAGCATCAGGGGACGCTTGTTGAGTAACGTCATTGAAGCCATCAGTCCAGCTACGTTTGAATCTCTGGGGACATTTCCTATTGATGATGAAGTTAGAGTCAATGAACTTTTAGATTGTGCCTGGGCGGCATTTGAATCCTGGAAAAATGTATCCCTTGAGCAAAGAGGTCAGCATCTTTTAAAGGTGCGAGAACTTGTTTTTGACCAAAAGTCTGCAATGATGGATGAGATTTCCGAGGTGATTTCAAAGACAACCGGAAAGCCTCAGTTTGAAGCCCTCACAGCGGAAATTATTCCACTCTTAGATTTTATCCCTACCTTTGTAAAAAGAGCTCCCAAGGTTTTAAAAGACAAGCCCTTGCCTCTTCATCTGCTCATGAACAAAAAAAGTTTTTTGACCTATGAGCCCTATGGAGTGGTCGCGATTCTTTCTCCGTGGAATTATCCTTTTTCTATTCCCATGGGAGAGATTGTTTTGGCACTTTTGGCGGGCAATACCGTTGTTGTTAAAACTTCAGAGGCAGCTTTGCCTGTTGCCGCAATCATTAAAGATATCTTTGAGTTATCAAATCTTCCTAAAGGAGTTGTTAATATCTTATTTGGAGATGGAAAAACAGGGGCGGCGCTTGTTTCATCTCCCAAAGTTCGAAAAATTTCTTTTACCGGCTCAACCCATGTAGGACAAAAAATTCTAGAACAAGCGGCTCCCAATATTACTCCGTGTCTTTTAGAACTGGGGGGTAAAGATGCTTCGATTGTGTGTCACGATGCAGATCTTAAAAAAGCAGCACGTGGGATTGTGTGGGGGGCATTTAGTAATGCGGGACAAGTGTGTGCCTCCGTTCAAAGGGTGTATGTGGTGAGATCTGTGGCTCAAGAATTTATAGAACGGGTTATTCAAGAGACAGAAAAATTAAAAATGAAATCAGACATTGGAGCCATTACGCTTCCCCAACAAATCGCGCATTATGAAAAGCAATTGGAAGAGGCGGTTCGACGTGGAGCAAAGATTTTAGTGGGAGGAACAAAGGTTTCTTTAAATGAGGGACCCACGCGTGGGCGTTATTTTTTGCCAACAGTTTTAATCCATGTGACACAAGAGATGGCTGTGATGAAAGAAGAAACCTTTGGGCCTTTGTTGCCCATCATGATGGTGGAGTCCGAAGAAGAAGCGCTACGGCTTGCCAATGATTCTTCGTTTGGATTGTGCGCCTCGATTTGGACAAAAGATGTTCGGCGCGGAATTTCATTGGCACGAAAAATTCAAGCAGGAGTTCAGCCTAAGCATATCAACTACGATCGTATCGCCTTAAAACCTTTCTGGTGGTTTCCGTATACTCCTAAATCTTACCAGGCGGCTTTAGCTTTTGCTGAGTTTATTGGAAATTCAAATTCCCTCAAGAAGCTTAAAGCTCTCGTTCAGTTTTTGAAAAATTATCTTTTTTAGATTGCCATTTCGAACTAAGATCTCTCGCTTTACTCGGAATGACTTTCTCTCCTTCAGAGAGCACTTCTTCTACTTCCCGTTTTGATTTATCTAAAATCTTATTAATGAGACTATTGTTTTAAAAGTTCTTCAATGGCTTTTATGAAGTCTTCAGCTCTTTTAAGCTGGTCTTTGGTTTCTTCTTCTTCAGCTTCCCATGTGAGTTCATAATCTGCGAGGTTTCATGTTCGGAAAGCATTGGATAGAGTCAAATAATATTCTTTATCCACTGTCCCATTTTTAACGAAGTGTTCATTAAATTTCTGGATTGTTGTTGCATGTCGTTTTGTTTGAATCCCAATGCTTTCCAAGGCAGCGCCAGCAGCATAGAAAATTGCATAGTAAGATTTAGAGAGGCTATCGTTAAAAAATTTTTCTTCAAAAAGACGTTTTGCAACAGCTAAGGCTTGGCGAGCTCTTTTTAAACGGATGGTGACTAAATTTATGCTGCCCAAAGTTCTTGGCCTTCTTTTTTAATGTTTTCAGACAGAGTGGCTTCTCCTGCTTGAATCCGTTGGTATAAATTTTCATCTATGATGAGTAGGGAAAATAGAATTTTACAATTGTACTTCCATTCAATTTGACACGCTAAATCTAGGAGAGGATAGAGATCTTCTTTTTTTTG
>JACPST010000181.1 GCA_016193165.1 Deltaproteobacteria bacterium | reverse complement strand
GATTGTGAGAATTCATACTCCCCCTTACGTTCCTTTCTCTGCCTCATCTCATTAAAATCAAATGAGAATCCTTGCCCTCATTCTTCATTAATATCATTATACCTCCATTTATTTTTTAACCCAAATTTAATCATTTTTCTGAAGGAGAAATCTTGAACCCCTATTTTTTTATGTTATTCTTAGATTAGTATTTTGAACGTTTACGGAAAAATGACCATGACTCGTCACATCACTCTATTTTTAATTCTTTCTCTTGTTATTTTAATCCTTCTTCTTCCAGACCCTCTTTCCCCTGCTTTTGCCCAAGAAGGCAAAAATCCTCCCTCAGATATTGAAGAAGAACAAGAAGTGGATCGCAGCATTGCCCAGGAAGAGTCCGCCTACCAAAAAGATGTTCCCATGGAAGAAGAGCAAGCCCCCCAAGCTGCCCATGACATGGACGACTCTCACCTGATTCAAAAATCAAAAAAAAGTCAGTATTAACAGCAATTTAGTTGACACCTCTCAAGAAAATCTGTAATCTAATTTTGTACTCATGGAGAAACAACTCATGAAAAAAGTGTTTGATTACCCCCTTATAAATATTTTGTTTTACGCGTTTTTACTCATCTCCTCTGTCGTACTCTTTATGCGCTAAGGAATAAGGGACATGAGCCTTTAGAAGTGAAACACCGCATCTATATTTCTGATATTGCTTCCTACAAAGATCAAGAAGTCACGCTTCAGGGCTGGGTTTACAATAAACGCTCCAGTGGAAAAATAAAATTTTTGATTATTCGAGATGGCACAGGAATGATTCAAGGCATTCTTGCCCAAGGGAAATGTGAAGAGTGCGCCCTTAAAATGTTTGATGAACTGACACAAGAATCCTCCGTCCAAGTGAAAGGATTTGTTCGGGAATTTAAAAACAATTTCGAGCTTTCTGTAAAATCACTCGAGCTCATTCACAAAACTTTGGATTACCCCATCACTCCTAAAGAACATGGCACGGATTTTTTGATGGACAGACGCCATCTGTGGCTTAGATCCTCTCGTCAACATGCGATCTTAAAAATCAGAAGTGAACTCATTAAAGCTTGCCGAGACTATTTCGATGGCCAAGGATTTACTCTGATAGATGCTCCTATTTTTACGCCTTCTGCCTGTGAGGGGACAACAACTCTTTTTGAAGTAAAGTATTTTGATGACAAAGTTTATCTCACTCAAAGCGGCCAGCTTTATTTAGAAGCGGCTTGCCAAGCTTTTGGAAAAGTCTATTGCTTCGGCCCAACTTTTCGGGCTGAAAAATCAAAAACCCGTCGCCACCTCACAGAGTTCTGGATGATCGAGCCTGAAGTTGCTTTTAACGATTTAAATGATGATATGGATTTGGCAGAGGATTTCTTAGAATATAGTGTCCAACGTACGATCAAAAATAGAAAAAAAGAATTAGAAACCCTTGAACGAGACACTAAAATTTTAGCCAATACCAAAGCTCCTCTTCCAAGAATTTCTTATGATGAAGCGATCGATCTTCTTAAAAAAGAAGGAGTAGACTTTGAGTGGGGTGGAGATTTTGGAGGCACAGATGAAACGGTGTTAGCCAATCATTTTGATAAACCTTTCTTTGTCCACCGATTTCCTTCAGCCATTAAAGCTTTCTATATGAAAGAGGATCCAAAAAGCCAAAAACATTCACTTTCCATGGATGTATTAGCTCCGGAAGGCTATGGAGAAATTATTGGCGGAGGCCAGAGAGAAGAAAGAATTGAAACGCTGCTTGCAAAACTTTCGGAACATGAACTCGATCCCAAGTACTTTGAATGGTATTTGGATTTGAGACGCTATGGCTCTGTCCCTCACGCAGGATTTGGAATGGGCATTGAACGATGCCTTGCTTGGATTTGCGGTCTTCAACATGTGCGAGAAACGATCCCCTTCCCCCGCATGCTCTACCGAACTACACCTTAGGAGAAAGGACAACGGTAATCTCACCTAAGATTTCCTTATTATTCAGGGTTTTGAGAAGCTCTGTATATTTCCCTCGAATGACTTCTTCATGGCTTTTAGTGAGTTCCCGACAAATGGCAATATTCCACTCACGAAACAAGGTCTCAAGATTTTGAAGCGTCTTCATTAAACGCCTGGGAGACTCATAAAAAATAAGCATCATGTCTAAAGAAATATATTTTTCAAAAAAATGAAGCTGTTTCCCGGGCTTTCTCGGTGGAAACCCTAAAAAAAGAAATTTATCACATGGAAGTCCGCAAACTGCTAAAGCCGTGGTCACCGCATTCACACCGGGAATCACTTGAAGCGGAATATTGTCTCGCAAGGCTTGCCGAACCAAGACATAGCCCGGATCAGAAATCAAAGGCATCCCACGAGAAACAACAAGTCCAAGATCTTCCCCTTGGTTTAGTCTTTGAATGAGCCGCGGAGTTTTTATTCTTTCTGTGTGTTCAAAAAAAGAGATCAGTTCTTGATCTTGGGGTATGGAAAGTTCTTTTAAAAAACGCCTGAATTCTCTGGTATCTTCACACGCAAAAAGTTTAATTTTCTCTAAAATTTCTTTCGATCGCAGCGTCAAATCTTTGACGTTTCCAATGGGAAGTCCGACCACATAAAGCGTGCCAATTTTTTCTGCCATATGTTATACTGTCCTCACTAAGGGGGTGTTCATGAAAGCGACCGTCACAAACAAACGAGGCATTACCATTGTTTCCTTTGAAGGTCATTTAAGTTTTTCTCATACCACAAAAATCAAAGAAACACTTCAAGATCTTTACGAAAGAAAAAAAAATAAAAAAGTGGTTTTTAATTTTGAAAAACTAGAATTTGTAGGAAGTTCAGGCATCAAATCCTTTATTAAAATGCTTAAAGAATTTAATAAAGACACTCAAAAACCGCGATTTTATGGACTGAGCTCCGAATACCAAAGACTCTTTAAAGCTTTCGAAGGACGAAATCCATTCTTTATTTTTAATGATGAACATGAAGCTTTAAAAAGCTATCGCTGGGCCATAAAACACATCGGACGCGCCTGACTAAATCCGAGCCTCTAAAATATTTTGAATATGAATGAGTTTGGGTGGAGTGAATTTTGTTTCAATCCCTAAAAAATCTACTTGAAAATTTGAGAACGAATACCCATAGTGCTTTAAATAGAGCTGAACCGATCGTAACATATTTTTAAATTTATAATCCGTCATGGATTCTAAAACTCTCTCTTCTCTCGTCTTTACTTCAAAGAAAAATACCCGCCCTTCTTTAAGTGCCACAATATCTAACTCCCCCCGCCTACAATACCAATTCGCATGAAGAATCCGATAGCCTTGTCTCTGAAGATAATGAACGGCCATCCGCTCTCCCCACGCGCCAAATTTTTTATTTCGTATCGTAAAATTCACACCACCGGAAGATCTTGCAAGGTTTGTGCCAAAATTATTTTACGCCGCGAAAAGTTTTTCGATGGATTTTAGAGACACCATAGATCTTAAGCGCCTCCAGGTGATCAGGCGTAGGATAGCCTTTATTCGCATCTAAACGATATTGGGGAAATTGATCGTTATAATTTTTCATTAAATTATCCCGAAACACTTTGGCCACAATCGAAGCCGCCGCAATGGACTCTGATAAATGATCCCCTCCCACAATAGATTTTTGAGGAATTTGGGTAATACTTTTTAAATTTCCATCGACGAGTAAAAAATCAGGTTGAGGCTTTAAACCATCAATGGCTTTTTTCATCGCCACCATCGAAGCTTGCAGAATATTAATTTCATCGATAATTTGAGGTTCTACAGATCCAATCCCAATGGCTATCGCACCCTTATAGATTTCAGTATATAAAAGTTCTCTTTTTTTAGGCGTTAATCGCTTGGAGTCATCCAGACCGCAAATTCCATGATCCAAAGGCAAAATCACAGCCGCCGCAATAACCGGACCTGCCAGACAGCCTCGTCCAACTTCATCGACGCCTGCAATTGTTTTATATCCTTGAGCTAAGACTTGGAGTTCAAAATGTTGGGAGGGCCATTTTCTCACACGATACCTTTTTAAATGGATCCCCTGGCCAAGCCAGAGGATGACCATACATTAATGCTTCTGATAGTCTGCCGCGTCTAAAGTGGCTTTAGTCTTTTTCTCAGGACTTTCTTCTGTTGGTGAAGAAATCACAGGACCTGCCGCCACTGTACCTAAAGTCTCTACTGCTTCTTCTGTCCACTGACTTTCAATTCGTGCTGCTTTGCCCTTACGACCTCTTAAATAATAGAGGCGACCTCTTCGCACTTTTCCTTCAGATACTTTTTCAATTTTCTCAACGATAGGCGCATGAAGTGGAAACACTCTTTCTACCCCCACGCCAAAAGAAATCTTTCGAACTGTAATCGCTGTACGCACATCTCCCTTAGTATAGCGTGTCACTACCCCTTCATAATTCTTTTTTTCAAAGGTTTCAAGGTGTTTCATGATCTAGTTTCCTGGCTTTTTTTAGCAAATCGGGCCTTCTTTGTAAAGTGGTATTTAGCTTCTGAGCTTGTCTCCAGGTTCGGATTTCCGCATGATTTCCAGATAGCAAGACTGAAGGCACTGATTTTCCCTCAAATATAGCTGGCCGAGTATAGGCAGGATATTCTAAAAGCCCATCTGAAAAACTATCCTGATAGGGCGCTTCTTTTTGCCCCACAACCCCCGGAACAAACCGTGAAACCGCGTCACACACGGCCATGGCCGCTATTTCTCCCCCGCTTAAAATAAAATCTCCAATCGAAATTTCATCATCCATATATTCTCTGAAACGCTCATCAACTCCCTCATAACGTCCACAAAAAAGAATAATCTGCTCATAAGCAGAAAGTTCTTGAGCGATCGTATGGGTTAAAACACGCCCTCTGGGAGACATGAGAATACTTCGGCTTTTAAGCGTGGAATCTTGAATGGCACGAAGGGCTTTCACCAAAGGCTCCATTTTAAAAATGAGCCCTCCACCGCCCCCAAAAGGAGCATCATCAACAATTTGGTGTTTGGTTTCTGTGTAGTCTCTTAAATTGTGAATTCGAAAATCAAGAAGTTTGGCTTGATGAGCTTTCCCCACCACCCCTTGATCGAATACGCGATCAAACATCGAGGGGAAAATCGTAACTACATCAAATCGCATTTACTCAAGAATTTCTAAGACACAGCGTTTTCTAAGCTTTGTAGCCGCAGCGTTGAGAATGGTTCTCATGGCAGACGCAGTGCGGCCTTGCTTACCAATGACTTTACCAAGATCTTCTTTGGCCACCTTCAGTTCCACAACGGTAGTTTGTTCTCCAACGACTTCCTCAACTTGAACTTGGTCAGGCACATCTACAAGTGCCTTCGCAATCATTTCAATGAGTTCTTTCATTTCTCACCTCCACTTGAACTTCGATTTTTTCAATAAATTCTTTACGGTCAATGAGGGCTGAGCCCCTTTCTCTAACCAATATCTCAAACGTTCTTCTTTGAGAAGAATTTTGTTATCAACATGATAAGGACTATAGGTCCCCACATTTTCAATCGAACGACCATTTCTGGCAAATTTTTTGTCTGCCACCATGATCCGATAAAATGCTTTTTTGTTTGTACCATACCGCGCTAATCGTATCGCAACCATTGTCACTCCTTCCTAAAAGTGTCCCAAAGGATTTCTCATACCAAATTTTGATATTTTTTTCATCATTTTTTTTGTTTCTAAAAACTGCTTTAAAAGCCGATTGATATCGGCTACTTGGGTGCCACTTCCTTTGGCAATTCGAAGCCGCCTTCGACCATTGAGAATTTCCGGAAGTTCTCGCTCTTTAGGGGTCATAGAATCAATAATCGCCGTAACCTTTTT
>JACPST010000180.1 GCA_016193165.1 Deltaproteobacteria bacterium | reverse complement strand
TTAGTTTTTCCTCAGAGTAAAACAAATAAATATTAATAATTTCAAATACTTATAATAGTAAAAAAATGGCATGGTCTTTGCTGTAATTTATGGTAAGGAGTTGTATTTTGAATGATTAAACAGTGTATAGTGCTTTTCGCACTCTTAATCGTGAGCTTAGAGGCCAATGCCCAAGAGTTCACATTACTTAAAAAGTCATTTTGGGGGCAGGCTTGGGATCCCGGCGAAGGGGTATTTTTAAGCCAGCTCGACCAGTTCTATTACGCGACCCCCAATAAACAAGGCTATAGTTATGAATCTCGCCTAAAAGTAGGAGTGAGCGTATCTTCTAATGAAGTGGGGGAATTGGGACGCCACTTTGGCTATGATTTAAATGCCCGAGTCTGGGGGTTGATACCCAAGGAAGCCTCGACTTGGGTGGATGTTCGTTCAGCGTATGTAGAATGGCATAATTTGCAAAAATCCAATCTCTTTGTAAAGGTGGGACGAATTCTGCCTAACTGGGGAGGGATGGATGAATATAGTCCAATTAAAGAAATTTTTCCAAAATTAGTGATTGATCCCTTAGAGGTCAGATCCAATGGAATGGTGGGGCTTTATGGGCGAGTAGAAGAAGATGTGTTGGATTTTGAAGCTTTGGGAAGCCCGCTTTTTATTCCAAACTTCGGTGGAGCTTTGTATGAAACAGACATGTCCGGAAAATTTTATTCTCCATCCAGGTGGGCGATGCCTTTGTATGATACAGCCACAGTTGGAAAAGCCGCGGTTCCTCTCGATTACAAAATGCACACTCCAGATATCGCGGATGTGATTTTTAAGCTGGGAGGTGGAGTCCGAATTACTTTGCGTGATTTTTATGATCAGTATCGCTTTTCAGCTCTCATGATGCATGGCATGGATCCGAATGTTCGGATGGAAATTTATGGAAAGCTTACGACGAGCTCTTTTGCAAAAAGCAATACGATGGGAGGCAAAGTAGATATGTATCCTCGATTTTTTCGTCACACTATTTATGCTTTTGAAGGGAATATCCAAAGCTCCACTGTTGATGCGCATATGGAAAGTATGTATCGCGTTCCGGATAATCCTCAGGATTTGCCAGAATATATGGTAGCGCCTATTGAATGGAAAAACTTCTTTGCATTTCAAACCAAAAATGAAATTTCTTTTCTTCCCCAACTCTTATTAGGATTGGCGCTGACACGGCAGTTTGATCCGTATCAAGATCCCAATTATAAAATGCCTTCTCGGTCTCTCAATTATGTGGTGGGGAAGCTCTATTGGAAACCCTTGTCGAAGCTTTCGGCTTTTTCAGCCTCGGAGGTTGCGGTATCTCTGAAAGAGGGGATTTGGAAAAATGGGATTGAATGGGAGCCTATGAATCGTTTGAGCATTTCTACTGGGTTAGATTTAATCATGGGGCAAGAGGATACGTATTGGGGGATCTTGCGGCATCAGGACCGATTGTGGTTGAGGGGAACGTATGCGTTTTAAAGTGCTTTTGTTGATTTTAGGGACTTTATTCCTGAGCAGCTGTGGATCGCATTCTTCTTGGTTTGGAGAACCTCCTTCAGAGCCCGGCGAGCTTAAAGTTCATTATATGAAAAATGATTCTGAAACGATTCAATGTTTTAAAATTATTGATATCCAATACGCTAAATTTTTAAATGGAAAATTAAGTCCTGAAGGCTTTATTAAGATGATCGATTGTTCAGAGCTCTTGTTGTTAAAAGGAGCCAGTCACATCGAACTTAAAACCAAGGACACATTTACAGCTGAAGAAATTGAAGTCATTTTAAGTTCGGGTGTTTTGGCGGAATCTGCCGCGCTTGAGCGATGGGTGAAGCGATTTGTGGCATTAGCACGAGTGCTTTATGGGCATGAAACAGACGCCATTAGGATGACCGATATCTTAGAACTTTTTCGACGTATTCGACAGCTAGCTCCGCATCTTTCAAAGTTATCTCAACTGGCGCATGACAAAAGTCAGTTGTCTGTTCAGGAATCCGCGGAGTCCTGGGAGTTGCGAAAAAAGATATTTGTGACGTTGTTGGAAGCCGGCAGAGATTTAGTCAAAGATAATGCCTCCCCATTGGTCAAGGAAATTTTGCTTCATCAGCGCGAATATTTTGATTTGGGGATTCGGCAGGAAATATGGGATCGCTTTGTGGAAGCATGCTTTGTCGTGAATAAAGTTATTTTGGGGCGCTCTGAGGATATGATTCAGTCTCAGGATATTATTTCCGTACTCAATATTTTAGATTTTACTTTTCAAAAAGTTTTTGATGTTTACGGGATTTATGCCACCCAAGTTTGGACGCCCAAAGAGTGGGTTTTGATTATAAAGAGTTATGAGGAACTGCTGGCGAAGTTCCTGGATGTTTTTTCAGAAACTAAAGCTCAGGAAATTAAAGCGCAAGATCTTGCTCGCATTTTAAGTCTTATTCATATGGGGACTCAAAAGGAGGCTGATACATTCGTCAGCGCTTTGGTTGATTTAAAAACTCATATTTTTAAAAGTCCTGGGCATTCCTTTTCCAGGCAAAACGTTAAAGATTTGCGCAAGTTTTTACATGAAGCTATCGAAGAAGCGCATGAGGTTCGCCTTCAATCTGAGTTTTCTCAAGCTGAAACTTCCCAGACTCTGGATGTTTCTAAGCTTAGGCATTTGTGGAAAAGTCCTTTTATGAGCGCTGAGGCATCTCAAAGGAGTTCTTTAAAAGGAGAAGGCGAGTTAGAATTATCCACGCTGCTTCTTCATTTTATTGATTATGTGATCCAGATGCATGATGTGAATCAGGATGGAGAATTATCCATCTATTCCGGAAAAGCATCTCGAATAGGCGAGCTGGTGCATGAAGAACTTTCTGCTTTGATTCATACAGCTCAAAAAATGGTGTTGGGGTTTAAGAAATTGATGGGGGAAAATGCTCTTTTAAACTCCGTCAGTCAAGTGGAACCGGATATATTGGGTAAAATTGTCATAGCGGTTTCAGATAAGCTTTTGGTCAATAGCGACCAGGATGGGAATCTCAATCGCTATGAAATTTTGGAGCTTTTGAGTTTTATGACCGAAACAGATCGGCTCGCGTCTTTAATCTATGGGGATAAATCCCTAAAGTCTTTTCGTACAAAAGTGTTTGGGGAAGAGGCGGTATTTGGGCCTCTGTGGATCAAGAGTGTTTATTTCAATTCAGATTTTAGAAATTATTTTCCAAGATTTAGGGATGTGTTTTTAAATTCCGGGGATTTTAAGGAGTATGTGAAGCAGTACCTATTTCTTTTTCATAAAAATGAGTCGTATCCAGTGACGATGGGAGAATTTAAAATTATTTTAGGACTCATGAGTTTTGTGGAATATATCTTTTTAAAATT
>JACPST010000011.1 GCA_016193165.1 Deltaproteobacteria bacterium | reverse complement strand
GTTGCAATCCCTTTTCCTTCTAAATTCGTAAAAATTTCAATCGCATCTAACGCATAGTCTTTTTGGAATTTCTGTACGGCTTCAATCAACAATTCCTTGCGATGGGGTTGAAGAAGTTTTCGTTGGGTCAATTCACGACTCATCATTTCTCCAAAATGAAAACTTCTTTCCCGAATAGTTTGGGTATAATTGGCATGAATATCTAAGGCATTCTGAAGAGAATGAGTCAGCTGAACATTAAACCATTTACCAAAACTGTTATTGATATAGAGCGCTGAAACCGTAAATAAAATAATACTGGGGATTAAAGCAAAACTCACAAAAACCACGACAAGTTAGATTTAAATTAATAAGGGCAAAAAATAAGATGCTATTAATAAAAGGAAGTTTTTGGCTTAATCCCGTCAAATAAATTTCAAGATAAGTTAAGAGGCAGAAAAGGGCAAAAACAACAAGAATAATAAGACGTTCCCGCTTTCGACGCCTAACTTCCTTGCGCCTCAATCTTTCTAGGATTTCTTTAGATTCCATAGTCTATCTACACGAGGGGATTAAAACCCTACGTTAAAAGATGGTTTCGCGAATTGCAAGTAAAGAAACTAAATGGATGCGGGTTGGAAAAGAGAAGCCTGAATAGGCATTCGATCTTGTTGCGCCTTTTCAAAAGCCTTTTCGCCTATAATGTATCCACACTCTTGCGTCAAAACTTTTCGAATGAGCTTAGCGTGAAGCTCATGTCCTGCCTTATGTGTAACAAAATGTCCCAAAATTTTCATTCCAAAAAGAGCCATATCTCCAATGGAATCTAAAATTTTATGGCGCACAAACTCATCTTTAAAACGCAGCCCTTCTTTATTTACAATATTTTTTTCATCTAACACAACCGCACAATCCAAAGAACCGCCGCGGATTAAACCTTTTTGTCTTAAGAGCTCTATATCTTTTACAAAACCAAAAGTTCTGGCACGCGCAATTTCTTGCATAAAACTCTTGGGATCAAGTTTGCTTTCTAATTTTTGCTTTTGAATATAAGGATGAGCAAATTCAATAGAACATGTTATTTTGGGAGTTCTGGAACTCAACAAATAACAATATCGATCTCCCTCAACAATGGCTATAGGCTTGGTAATGACAAATACTTTTTTGAGTTGATCTAGTTCTTGAATTCCTGCTTTTTTAATTTTTTTGACAAAAGGCTCGCTACTTCCATCTAAAATAGGAATTTCAGGGCCGCAAACTTCAATCTCTGCATTATCAATATCTAAACCCCATAATGCGGCCATCAAATGCTCTATGGTTTGAATGGCAACACTATTTTTTCCTATGGTTGTAGAAAATGTGGTATCAATAACATATTGATTTAAGGCAGGAATTAAAACTTTTTGGGCCACATCTGTTCGGACAAATGTAATGCCACTATCTGCAGGAGCAGGTTTCAAAACGACTTCAGTCGTAGCACCACTATGTAAGCCAATCCCTTTAAACGTAACCGCTTTTCGAATGGTTTTTTGAAAATTCATAATATCCCACTTATAATTAAGCAAAACTCATGCCACTTTGTGACAAAAGACCTCAAAATTAATTTTCTAATAATTTCAAGTAATTATAAGGGAAAGTTACTTTTTGCAATAACTACTTTTAAAATAAACCATGTTGCAAATTTACAACACCTGTTGAAAATCTGCTATGAAAATAAGGATTCTTGAGGGGATAAGGGTTCTTTAGAAGAAAAAGCTACTCCAAAATGCTTATAAGCAAACATCGTTGCCACGCGACCTCTAGGAGTACGCTGAATAAAGCCTTGTTGGATCAAATAAGGTTCATAGACATCTTCAATCGTATCTTTTTCTTCACTAATGGCAGCGGCCAAAGTTTCAATCCCCACTGGGCCCCCTTTAAATTTTTCAATGATGGTCAGCAAAATTTTTCGATCCATCACATCAAAACCCGCTTGATCCACTTCCAACATTTTGAGTCCTTCCAAAGCAACTTTCTTTGTAATAATGCCATCGGCTTTGACTTGAGAGTAATCCCTGAGTCTTCGAATCAAACGATTGGCAATCCGAGGTGTTCCTCTGGAACGATGGGCAATTTCTATCACGCCTTCTTTGTCTGTTTGGATTTTTAAAATTTTAGAAGATCGTGCCACGATTTGCTCAAGATCCGAAATCCCATAATAATCAAGCCGATGCACAATGCCAAAACGCCCTCGCAAAGGAGAGGTCAAAAGCCCCGCTCGAGTCGTTGCTCCAATCAATGTAAAAGGAGGCAAGTTGAGTTTTACCGTGCGAGCAGAAGGCCCTTGGCCAATAATAATATCCAAACAATAATCTTCCATCGCTGAATATAAAACTTCTTCAACTACACGATTCAGGCGATGAATTTCATCAATAAAAAGCACCTCTCTTTCTTTTAAATTTGTGAGAACTGCGGCCAAATCTCCTTGTTTTTCAAGTGCAGGCCCAGAGGTGCTAATCATAGTGACCCCAAGTTCACGTGCAATGATGTACGCTAACGTGGTCTTGCCCAACCCGGGAGGACCATAAAAAATACAATGATCCAACGCTTCTTGTCGTTGTTTAGCAGCTATAATGGCAATTGCTAAGTTTTCTTTAACTTTTGTTTGCCCAACAAAATCTGTTAATTTTTCAGGACGAAGTTTTTGCTCAACATTTTCTTCTTCACCTGATAATTTTTGGGGGCTCACCGGTCGTTCCATGAGCTATCCTCTTAAGAACTGAAGAGATTGCTTTAACAAATCTTCAAATTTTGTCTGAACATTCATTTTAGGTTTCAAATAAGATAAGGCTCGGTCAATTTCTATTTGTTTATATCCAAGGTTAGAAAGCGCGGATACCAAATCTCTAAACTGATCGGGTTCCAAAGGCATATCGGAAGCAACCACCACAGAAGAAAGTTTTTGAATCTTTTCTTTAAGTTCCAAAAGAAGGCGCTCTGCTGTTTTTTTCCCAATTCCCTGAATAGAAGTAAGTCTTTGTAAATTATTGGTTAAAACAATTTGACTCAATTCCTGCTGAAAACTATCTTCACAAACATGGGTATGAACATAAAAAATGACACTGCCATTCTCAGGAATCCTTGAATAGGCAGAGGAAGGGATCATCACTTCATAGCCCACCCCTTGTACATCTAAAATAATTCTATCTGCCTTCTTACCAACGATACTACCGCGTAGGGCCCCTATCATAGAGTTTACTCACTTGTTGAAATTTCACTGAATTTAGATGACAAATAGCCACCGCCAATGCATCTGTGGCATCTACTTTAGCCTTTCCGTGAAGTCCCAGCAATAAAAAAACCATCTTTTGAATCTGTTCTTTATCCGCTCTCCCATATCCCACGACTGCTTGCTTGACCTGCGCAGGACTATATTCAAAAACTTTTAAATTTTGATTGGCAACAGCTGTCATAGCAGCACCCCTGGCCTGGCCTAATTTAATACTGCTCATCGCGTTTTTGGCAAAAAATACTGATTCAATAGCTACTTCCGTAGGCTTGTGCTCAGAAATAAGCTGCTCAATATTGTAATAAATCTCTTTTAAGCGATCCGAAAATTCTTTACTAGAAAGCTGCCATGCTCCATAGGCAACAAAAACTAATTTTCCTTGAGTTTCCTCAACGATACCATAGCCCGTTATCCGAGAACCCGGGTCGATTCCCAGCACTCTTTTCACAACACAATTTTGGAACATACCTTATTTATTAGCAATTCTTTCTATTTCTTTTTCATCGATATCAAAGTTCGCATTTACACGTTTCACATCATCATGATCTTCTAAAGCTTCCATGAGTTTTAGCATTTGTTCTGCGGCTTTGCCTTCCAAATGGACAGTAGAACTTGGGATAAATGAAATTTCCGCAGAACTCATCTTAATATTATTTTTTTCTAGAGCTTGTCTGACAGCTTCAAAATTTTCTGGAGTTGTGTAGATATCAAAAGAATCTCCTTCATCTTTGATATCCTCTGCTCCTGCTTCCAAAGCCACTTCCATCAATTTTTCTTCCGTGGCGCTCCCTTTATCTACGGATAAAATTCCTTTTTTAGAAAACATCCAAGACACACTGCCTGTGGTCCCTAAATTTCCATTGTACCTGGTAAAAGAGGAGCGAATCTCAGACACTGTCCTATTTTTATTATCTGTAATCACTTCCACCAAAAGCGCTGTGCCTCCAGGGCCATAGCCTTCGTAGGTCACTTCCTCATATATGACCCCTTCAATTTCGCCTGTCCCTTTTTTAATGGCCCGCTCCACATTGTCACTAGGCATATTGGCCTGACGAGCTGCTATCATGGCAGATCTTAAACGAGGATTAAAATCGGGATCCCCCCCTCCTCCCTGTCGTGCAGCAATTGTAATTTCTTTAATGAGGGTGGTATAGATCTTCCCTTTTTTAGCATCTGAGGCTTCTTTTTTATGCTTTATTTTTTTCCATTTTGAATGTCCAGACATGGGGGTGGTTTTAGCATGCCAATTTTGGTGTTGTAAAGCCCTTTCCTCTTCCTATATAGTAAGTAGCAGAAAAGGGGGTATCGTTATGAAAAAAATATTTTCATTCAGCATTCTATCTTTCTTTTTCAGCATGTCTTTGGCACTTGCAGATGATGATATTGTCATTAATCGTTGCACACTGCAAGCTGGCGTAGATCCTATTCCACATACCATTGTGGTCTCTCCCTCTATTGCCTATGTGCGATATGGTGGGGATGTTTATTTTAGAGCCAGTGCCTATGATACTGAAGGAAAGCGCATTGAAGGATTCGAACCTACGTCTTGGTCTGCCACCGCTGGGCTTATTGATGAAAAGGGATGGTATGTTGCCAATATTGTAGGCTACCATACGGTAACGGCAAATTTCGATTGTAGAGTCCTTAGATCTGGGATGGAAGAGCCTTTACTCCTTCATGTAGCAGGTACCGCTAGCGTCAATGTCGGTAATGAACGACCCAGATAATCTAACGGATTGTAATTCGTTTCTCTACTCTGGGAGAAATCGTTTTTCTGGCCAATAAATAATTTTTTAAAGCTGTAGAAAGAACAAAACCCGTATCCGTGCGGGTTTTGTTTTTCAAAAGCTCGTAGCCATCTCCCCCATTGGCTGTAAAATCATTTGTCGCCACACGATAAATTTTATCTAACTTCAAAGGTTTTCCATTCACTTTCACATTTTTGGCTTGATTTTTATCAATGATAAAAGAAAGACCAGAGACATGCAAAAAACCACCCGCAGGTCTAGGTAGCGATGCCGAGCGATTTAAAAGTTCTAAAACTTCTTTTCCAGTAAGACGAGTCACTACAATAGTATTATTAAAAGGAAATGCTCGTTTAATATCTCCAAACGAAATTTTTCCTTTGGTGATTGAAGATCGAATCCCTCCTCCATTTTGAAGAGCGATGTCTGCTTTCGTCACCTCACGAAATATGTCCGTAATCAAATTTCCAAGATTGGTTTCTTGAGAACGCACTAGCTCTCGCTCTCCAATCAAGTCCACTTTAGATTCTCCCACTTTTTTATCAAAGAAAATTTTTGCTTTTTGAAGATATGGATCCAAAAAAGAAACCATTTTGGAATCTTCTGCCACTTTCTCATTTAAATCATGCAGCACATAGGTATATTTTTTAACTTGAAAGTTTTTGCGATCAACCTT
>JACPST010000047.1 GCA_016193165.1 Deltaproteobacteria bacterium | reverse complement strand
TGTTTAAAATGCCACGGAGAAAAAGACTCTCTAAAAGAAAGGCATCCCAAAGAATTTGTCTCTTGTGAAACCTGCCATCCCCTCATTCCCCACAGTCAAGACTTTATGGACGGACCAGGCCATGTTAAACTCGCTATCACCTACGAAGGCAAATGCACCACGTGTCACACCGACTTAAAAAGAAATATGCCCAGCACGGGGGAATATGGATGCGTCTACTGCCACGACCCGGAAGAAATCCCCATCATGCGGTGGCAGAAGAAGCCGCAGAAGAAGCCATCGAAATAAACTTCCTTTTTTAGGAAGTTGCGATGAGTAATTTTAGGAAAGGGAAGATCAAAAATAAAAAGTAGTATAAATACTTGACATTATATAATCATATATTTATACTACTTTTATGCCCCATCAACGAAAAAGACATGCTTTAGAGCACATAAGTAAATTAAGCTCTTTTTGGCCTGTGGTGGGGCTTCTAGGTCTGAGACAAGTGGGCAAAACGACACTTTTAAGGGATATTTTAGGACTTAAGAACTTTGTGAGTTTTGATGACGAGGAGGTACTTGAAGACGCAAAACAATCATCCAAAAATCTCATATCTCGACTGAATACCCCTGTCATCATTGATGAAGCTCAGAAAGCCGCCTCTATTTTTGATGCCATTAAGTTAAAAGTTGATCAGAAAAAAATCCCCGGTCAATACTTTTTGACAGGATCTTCTATTTTTAGTTCAAAAGTAGGAATTCGAGAATCTTTAACGGGTCGAATCGGGTGTCTCAAACTTTTTCCTTTTACCTTAGCAGAAACTCATCAAGTTTCTTTTGAGAAAAAAAGATGTTCACTGCTTCATTTGGGAACTCCGAGATTTAAAATGGAAGATGTTTTTAAAAACATTTCTTCTGGTGGACTTCCTGTGCCACTTTTTACTCGAGATTCAGAACAACGGAGACTCTACTTTAATAGTTGGCTGGACACAACCATTATGCGAGATGTTGCTCGAGTTTATGGTAAAGGGTACGATCCTGATGTGAGTTGGTCTATTTTAAGACAAATGAAGACCATTCTTCAAAATGGGGAATGGCCAAGTTTACGTTGCTTTAAACAAAATTCTCGAATTTTAAGAAAGTATATTTCTTCTTTTGAAGATATTTTTCTTGTTCAAAAAATTCCTTGTCATGAGGAGGGTGTTGGAGAAGATTTATGGATTTTCTCAGATTCTGGTATAGCCAGACATCTTCTCGAATCAGAGATTGGGCAAGGAATTCATCTTTCTCTTGGAAGGATTTTTATTTTTAAGGAAATTCTTGCAAATTTTGAATATGCTGGACTGCCATATCATCCCGTTTATTATAAAAGCATGCATGGGACCCCCGTAGATCTTATTGGAAAAAATGTGGCTATCAAAATTACCATAGAAACAAAAAGTGGATTAAGTTATGAAGAACGTTCTTTGGCTGGCGCAATGAAGAAATTAAAGTTGCCTTATGGGCTCTTAGTAGCACCCGTTGATAAAATAGAGCTCCCGCAAAAGGGGATTACCGTTGTCCCATGGACATTCTGGTCATAGATTAATTTCCTTAATAAAAAATAAGTCTTTTATTTCCCACGGCCGCCGCTACTGCCTCCCCCACACTTAACCCCAGGTAATCACTGCTACCCACTCCCGTGAAGGATACATCGGCATCGGAAGAAGTATTTGCAAAATCTCTTGTCCCGCTAATTGATGTAAAGAGTTTTTTGAAACTTTAGGCTGCGAAGCCTTAAGCCTTAAAACAACTGACTTGCAAGCGTTGCCGTTCCAACCACTTTCCAATCGGCTGGAATCGTATCGACTCCATTTTTAATCCGATCAGATACTTCTGCCAAAGAGCCCGCGGGAACTTTATAAATCATCCCAGTATAGGCTGTTTGAATGGCAATCGCCGGGGTAGTATTTGCAATCACCACAAAATACCAACGATGGGGAGGGCCGCCCAGTTTATAGGCCAAGGCCACTTGGCTTCCATTCTCTTTAGGAATCTCAAATAACACCTGCTCTACAGATAAATAGCGTGATTTGCCCATGACAGGCTTATCCAAATCAAGCTGCACGGATGTAAAGTCTTTTCCTTCAAAAAGAATGGCCATTTTTCCAGTAACACCTTTTGGATGCATTCCTCCTGGATTAATTTGAAATGGCCCGGTCAACCACGGCGTAGGCTCTGCCCAGACCCCTGAAACACTGAAAAGAACGAATAGAAAGGTCGTTAGACCCAATAGATTTTTCTTCATAGTTCGATACCTCCACGCTGATCCTAATCCCAATGACTCCTTAAAATAACTGATCTAGATCAGAAAAAAAATATATGTTTCTATGATATGGATATGATTAGAAAATCAATGAAATTCTTTATGCTTTTTTTAGCACTCAATTTGAGAGGACCTCTCTGCTGGGCCGAAATTAAGCCACCCCTCAACTCTAAAAAAATGAATTACAAATCTTGCGTGACCACAGAGTGTCATACCTCTTTAAAAAATCAAACGTCTGTGCATGGCCCTGTCAAAGCCAATGGATGTTATCTATGCCATGCTCCTGTGATGAACACTCACAAATTTACACTCGCCCAAACTCCTAAAGTTTGTCTAGAGTGCCATGATGAGCTTGGGGACCCAAAACTTTTTTCTTCTCATACATTAAAAGACGAACGCATAGATCCCAAAGGAAGCTGCATCACCTGCCACAATCCTCATGCCTCTGTCCATCCCCGTCTTTTAAAGCTAAAAGAAAAGAACCTTAAAACAGACAAGGAACTTTGTTTAAGTTGCCATCAAAAAAAAATCAGTGTCCATGTCCATCCCCTCCCGCCAGAGGAATCATGTACAAAGTGCCACAGCTTTCATTTTGGAAAACCTAAAACTCCTCTGATGCGGTTTTCCAAAAATAAAAAAGAATCCACCTGTCTGGAGTGCCACAGAGAAAAAAATATTTTTTCAGAAAAACCGCCTGAAATCCAAGCCTGCATCGCTTGTCATGTACGTTCTTCTTTTAAATCCGTAAAACACATTGATCCCCTTTTTGATCATCCTGAAATTCCATTGAAGAGGCCCCAACGCTTTATAAAACCTTTCATAAAATAAAACGGAAGGAACCTTCTCCGTGAGGACACCTATTTTTCTGATCGCGATCATTGTTTTAGTGGAAACTTTTGGAGAAGCTCAGGTTCCAGTGGTTGTGCGCTAAACTAAAGAAAAAATGAAGTTTTATCCGTGTAGTGCCTGTCACCTTCCCTCCTCTTCTTTAACGGCTCGGGGACAACGAGAAGGAAATCGTCATCAAAAAATGGAATTTAAACATATGCCCGAAGTAAAAGAATGTTTTATGTGTCATGCGCATCAAAATCCAAATAAACTTGTTTTATTGGATGGTCAGCTGATCTCCTATGAGCAAGTCCCCCTTTTATGCGGACAATGTCATGGACTCAAAAAAGGAGAATGGGAAAAAGGGCTTCATGGACGATTAGAAGGCAATTGGCAAACCCAAAAGATAAAGCCCATTTGCATCGAATGTCACGATGCCCACAAGCCTAAATTTCCACCGTTCAAAGCTTTTCCTCCCCCCATACGTCCTAAACTTGGAACCCAGAAAGGAGAATCCAAACATGGAATGGACCCACCGCTTCCGTAAATGGATAGAACACCGCTCAAAACAGAAGCTCTCTCGTAGAACCTTTCTCAAAGGTCTTTTTGCCGGAGGAGCAAGCTTAGGGGTCGCCTCTTCGCTTCCTCCCTCTCCATACATTTCGGATCGCTATACTTGGGAGAATTTTTTTCAAAAGCACTATAAAGAAATGACTTCTCGAGATAAAGAAAAAGTCTTTGCCAGAATTGAAAGAGAAACAAAACAAAACTACAAAGCCGATGTTAAAATTTCAGATCCCCCTGCTCTGCCAGGTGTAAAATTTGTATATTGTTTAAACCTTTCTGCCTGTAATGGATCGAGATATTGCGTCAAAGCGTGCGTTGAAGAAAATAATCAAAGTCGAAATCCACAGATTCAATACATTAAAGTGCTGGAACTGGACCGGGGATCCTTTAATCTCGAAAAATCAAATCGGTACTATGAAGGAGAATCCGTGCCCCGCGAAGGAAAATTTTATATCCCGGTACAATGCATGCAATGTGACAATCCCCCATGCGTGAAAGCCTGTCCGGTCCAAGCCACATGGAAAGAGCCTGATGGAATTGTCGTCATTGATTATGACTGGTGCATTGGATGCCGATATTGTCAGGTGGCCTGCCCCTATGAGGCCAGAAATTTTAATTTGGCCGATCCCTCGCTGGAACCTCAAGAAGTCAATCCCAATCAATCGTATCTTAGTAATCGCATTCGTCCCAGAGGTGTCATGGAAAAATGTACATTCTGTCTCCATCGTGTGCGTCAGGGCCGCTACCCTGCGTGTCTGGAAGCGTGTCCCACAGGAGCCAGAAAATTTGGGAATATTTTAGATCCGGAAAGTGAAGTTTCAAAAATTTTAAAAGCGAAAAAAGCCTTCGTGCTCAAAGAAGAGTTGAACACCGTTCCCAGCTTCTTTTATTATTTTGATGATTAGCAGCCTGCCCAAAATAGACTTTTTCAACGTTTGTGGCTCTCTTCTTTGAGTTGTCCCAGTTGAATAGCAATAGAAACCTTAGCCATGAGTGTATAGGCTAAAGCTCCACACGCCCAAATCCCAAGACAAATAAAAAATTCATGGATAGACGGGGTGTATTCCACAATGTCTCCTAAAGATGAAGGAACAAATCCTGGAATCAAAAGCCCCATTCCTTTTTCCACCCAAATTCCAACAATGGCAAAGACACAAGCGGTGGCAAGATACTTCCACTGATTTCTTAAGGCTGGAAATAAAAGAATAAGTATCGCAATCACTTCCATCACAAGAGCAGACCAAATATAAGGGACAAGCATGTGGTGGCCATGAAGACCAAAAAAGAGATATTGTATCGACGCCACATGAAGACTTGCCGTATAAAATTCTTTATATACCTCACATCCCAGTAAAAATAAATTGGCCAGCATGGCATATAAAAATACTTTTTTAAGATATTCAAACACAACCTCGTGCACTTTAAAATCAGAAAAAGTGTGGATGGCTTTAAAAATGAGAATCAAAAGTGCAGGTCCTCCGGCAAAGGCGCTAACCAAAAACCGGGGCGCTAAAATAGCCGCATTCCAGTAAGACCGCCCTCCTAAGCCCACATATAAAAAAGCCGTCACCGTATGAATACTAATCGCCCAGAGGATCGAAACATAGACAAATGGAAGATAGGTATTATCGGTGGGAGGAGCCCCCGCATATTTTTTCCAAAGAAGATAGCCAGGAACATACAGGTTTAAAATCAGATAAATATTTAAGACAACGACATCCCACGCCAAAATAGAAGTGGGGAAATTGAGTTTTCCAATGACAGGGATAATATGCCAAAAATGATCGGGTCTTCCCAGATCCACGCTAATAAACAAAAGGCACATGAGAATGGCTGAAACCGCCAACAACTCTCCTAAGAGAACCACCTCTTTGATTTCTTTTTTATGATAGACATAAGACGGAAAAACCAAAAGCACAGCCGCGGCAGCCACCCCTACCAAATAGGTAAAATTTGCAATGTAGGCTCCCCAGCTCACCTGTTGAGAAATGTTGGTCATAATAAACCCTTGCGTAAACTGCACCCAATAGTGACTAGCCCCCATTAAAATTAAAACACTTAAAAACCCAATCCACAAATAATAGGGAGTACTCCCAGTCAATGCCCAAATCCCCATTCGAATCCAAAAACGCATATAAGAAACCATAGTTTTCTCCTTAATGTTTTTCCCTTGTTTTACCAAACCGAGGGATGTGTGGCGGAGGAACCGCTTTCATTTCTTTAAATTTAACAGAGTGAGGATTGTGGCAATCTATGCAATGATACCAAACATGAGATTTGGGATCCCACCCTCCCACGCGTTTGCCATGTGTTCCATTTTTCCAATCCCGATAGCGCTCTCTGTGGCATCGAATGCACACCGGAGAGGGATTTTCAAAACTGGCAGGTTCTTCTTTACTAAAAGAGCGCAAATAGTTTGAATGATTAATGTCATGACATGAATGACAAGAAATATCTAAATCTCCATGCTGCAAATTCCGATCCGCATGTTCCTTTTGGGTTTGTTTTGCTTTTGGGACAAAGGTTTTACTTTTCTTTAAATGACACAAATGACACTGATCGTGGCGTGGAGGCAACGGATGTTTTTTAAGAACAGGTTTTTCTTGAGAAAAGCTATTTAACGCTCCTAAAAAAAGGGCAAGAACAATAAAGCCCCTTACTTCCATGAATGACACCCCGTACAGGTCACTCGAAGCATAGCGCTATCAAAATTACTTTTTTCAATGAGACCCGAAGGCAAAGTATCTTCTTCTTTTTGAACCTTTAAAAAAGACGAGCGAGATTCAAGTTCTTTAAAATCCTGAAGGCGAGACTCCGAGGCTAAAGCCGCCCGATGAGGGAAGTGACAATTGAGACAGGTCACCCTCTTCTTTACGATATGTTCACCAACGCCGCTATGAGGAAGTTTGCCATGGCAAAGAATACAGCGTTGAGGAATATTGGATTTTAATTCCACCTTTTTTTCTTTTAAAAAATGACACACCTGACATTCGTTCTGTTTTAAAAGAGAGAATTTTTTTAGATTCATAGTTTTTGATCCATGAGGATCCAATCGTTCAAATTTGGTTTGTGGAAATACCGCTCCACACCAAAGAACTCCAATCAAAACCAGTAAAAAAAATTTAGTTTCCATTATTTCCATGACAATCTTTACAAGCATTAATGCCATTTTGTTCCACCAAAGATCGAACATACGCCAAATCAAAAGAAGATCCATAGCGATCCACCTGATGAATATTTGCTTTCACATGACAATAAAAACATTCTCTTTTTTGAAATCCATGAGGATGATTTTGTACCGTCAGGGTCAACTCAGAATCACTGCGCAAATCATAGTTTTCGTACTCCCGCTGTACGCCACATCCTACACACAAAAATAAGAGTAAAAAAATAAAATAGTTCCTCACTGTCTCTTCCCGTAATGACAATCCTGACAAAAAGAGTTTGAGCGATGACATGTCGCGCAGGATTGTGGATTCATTCGCACTTCAACCGAATGATAAAGTCTAAAATTAGGTCGATGGACAGTGGGATTCATCGTATCAAGCTTTGTATGGCATTGATTACAAGATTGTCGATGATGACATTTTAAACAGGAATCCTGATCGATTTGAGCCAATTTTCCATGCCGCTCTCTCCACGCCACCCAATGATTTTGAGGTTTTAAAACCTGGGCGCTCGTGTGACAGAGTTGACATCGATTGGGTGTTGCAAAAGAAACCTTGTCAAAGTGACACTTGTGACAGGTAAAGGACTCTAAAATTCCTTGATGCTTCTTATGAGAAAAAAGGACGCGTCTGGGAAAAAGAAGTGTGGGCTCTTGTTTGGGAGCCGCCCACCCCCCCAAAGAATTGAAAGCTAAAAAGCTTAAAATTAAATTAATACAAGTAATGTGAAACATAAACAATCGCCCTTGCATCCACTTCAAACAAATGATTTTTTTCAACTTCAGATAACGCAGACACTAAAATTTTAGGAGAAAACCTAAAATCAATTCCTCCCCGGCCGTGGTAGGCCCAGCTAGAGATGCCGTTGAGTTTTCGAATATCCGCAACATCGCCTTCGAGTCTTAACCTCGTCCAACGGTTTAAAAACTTTTTAAACTCTGCCCCGCCTCTTAAGACTTGTCCTCCATACGAATGAAGATGGCTCAGTGGAAATCCCACACTAAAATCTTCATAGACCCAAGAAAGAAAAATGCTCTCTTGCTCTGCGGATTGCCGTTTGGCTTGAGAATCGTAGCGCATCCCTTTAAACGCTGTTTCAATCGTAAAGGTCTTAAATGGAGACCAAGCCAGAGATGTATAAAAAGTTTTTTGAGGAGACGTCGCAAAAAGGCCGTATAAAAATTCTCCATTGGAATTAAGCATTCGATTCCGCTCTTGATAAAGAATGCCATTCGTCCACAAAACTGTAGAAAAAGGCTGCAAAAGAAGCTCTCCTACCCCCTGGTCAAAAGAAGGACCAGACAACTCCCCCAAGAACTCCCATTGGCCCTTTACAAAAAAGGTAGGAGTAAGCGGCGCTCCCTCCCACGTTTTTTTAAGAGAAGCTAACGGAAGATGAAAAGATTCTCCTTCTTTTTTATTAAAGATATAACCCCCCTTCGCCTCTATTCCCAAGAGTGTTTCATGAAGGGCCAGTCCATAAATTTGAGATGAAAAATCAACTTTTCTGGACTCTAAAGTATGGAGCCCCCCTCCTAAAATCCGTCCTCCTCCAGAAGAAGACCAATAAAATGGAAACTGCACGCCATCTAAAAGTCCAATTTCAAATCCTTCTAAATAGAGCTGACGCCCCAGTTGAATTTGAGATTTTCGATACGGAGCATCTTCAAATCCTGAAGCCAGGGGAAAAGAAAGTATGGCCTCATACACATAAAATTTCCAGGCATCCAAAACAACGGTGTTATTCACTCCAAAATCGATAAATGTTTCAATGCCATTTGGAGAAGTGTGAGCCGCATTCCAATAAAGATACACCGGCATGTGACTTTGCTGGGTAGAATCTCGATAAAATCCAGAAGACAAGGTGGCCTGAGAAGAAGTCATCGAGAAGCCTAAAGGAGGCACAAGGAATAAAAGAAAAACAAGTGTGAAAACAAACATTTTTGGGGCAATTTTACCCCAAACACTACTCCCAAAACATGACGTATGTCATACTGGAAAGATTTCAAAGGCACAGTTTTTGTTCATCCACCAAAGCTTTAAAATCTAGACTGAGGGAATAATAATCCACGATATCGACAACAATCGGAAGATCTGTTTCAGAAAGAGTATTTTTAATTTTAATCAGCGCAGATAAATCCAGAGGATGTCCCGCATCTAAGGCCAAATCAAAATCAGAATATTTTCGCGCTGTCCCTTTCACCCGTGACCCAAAGGCAAATATTTTTATATGGGGGACATGAAGGTAAATACACTTTAAGATTTTTGAAATTTGCTCCTGAGAAAGCCCTTGGATTTTTTCCATCATTTCAGAATCTTTTTTATTTTCTGTAGTAACAAAGAGGCCTCCAGCTCAAATTCTTTGGCCCTTGCATAGACCTTATCTGCAATCGCTTCATCATACGTATGAGAGGTTAAATTTCGAGCCTCAAGATACTCAAACCAGCTTTCTACTTTATCGATGAATCCTTGTTTACCTGCTTCACGAAAAATATCTTTTACATTAAATAAGTCTAAATTATTATTTAAGGAACTGCTGTAAGAAGTTTTTGGCCTTTGCGAGAATAATCTAAAGATTTGGCTAAAAGTCTGAGAGCTTCTTGAGGCGCATGAAAGCCGGTAGAATTTTCAGCTTCTACAAAATCCAGTAAAAACTGTGCTTTCCGTTGATACTGTTGTGCTTTCTTAAACCATGGTTTTTCTTCTGATTGCAGACGCAACGTCTTAAGATCTCCGATCAGTTCCATCAGAGCATCCATCGCTAAATTTCGAATTTCAAATGTATGATCTTGAATAGTCTCAACTCGAGATTTGAGTTCCTTTTCTTCCCAACGATGACAAGTTTGACAAGAACGATTAATCGTTAGCAAAGGACTTTTAATATGGTGATCTGTTGTTTTCATGCCTCCGACTCGCTTAAACGGCATGTGGCAATCCGCACACGAAACATTGGATCTTGCATGAATTCCCTGGCTCCACATTTCAAACTCCGGATGTTGAGCTTTCAAAACGGGCGCTCCTGTTTCCTTATGAACCCAATCTTTAAATTGCTGTTCTTCATAGTAACTTAAAATCTCATCCCCTTTGAGCCCTTTGGCCCAGGGAAACATAAGCCGTTTTTCAGGACCTTTAAAATAATATTCCACATGGCATTGGGCGCAGA
>JACPST010000010.1 GCA_016193165.1 Deltaproteobacteria bacterium | reverse complement strand
TAACGATGTGGTCAAACACTATCCGTCGAGTTACGAGGTCCCTAATGTTGTGGCTGTCGCCGCAACCAATACTCAAGATGCTCTGGCGCGATTTTCAAACTATGGGTTTAAATCTGTCCATGTATCTGCTCCGGGAGAAAACATTTTAAGCTCTGTGCCCAATAACTCTTATAAAACAATGAGTGGTACTTCTATGGCTACCCCTCATGTTGTGGGGGTAGCGGCGCTATTATTAGCGGTGGATCCCATGCTAACCCATGTGGCGATTAAAGATCGGCTGATGAAAACCTCGGATGAAATTCTCTCCATCCGACGGAAAGTGGCGTCCTCAGGAAGGGTGAATGCCTTTAATGCCATTCACAATAAAATCCCTCCTAAGAAGAGTCCCAAGGATCCAGGTCAATGGACAGAGGCGGCCTATAAGCTTTCCACTCCACACAATTATCTTAGCAATACCAAAGAAACATGGATGATCCATCATGAAGGAGCTACCCATTTAAAAATTCACTTCGCCAAATTTGATACGGAAGAAGGGTATGATCAGCTTAAGATTAAAGATAAAAATGGCGCGGTCGTTGATCTCCTAGAGGGGTCCGCGGGAGAAACGTGGTCTTTCATCGTGTTAGGAGATACAGCTACCCTTTCTTTTGAGTCGGATGACAGCGTTAATAAGTATGGGTTTGATATTGATAAATACTCCTATAGTGTAGAAGATCCTTCGGGCATTTAGCCTTCAGGATGACTTTTTTTCAACGGGCATTGTATCTTACGTTTCCCAGAGGTATAATTTTAGTAGGACGATGGTAACGAGCTTCTTTTATGGTTCAAAAGTGGCCTGTAAAAAGGCTTAGCCTTCCTCAGAAATTTCGTGAGCCTTGACGGGAATAATGAGATGTTGACCAGGTTTTAAATACCTTCCCGATTTGAGACGGTTCATTTCTAAGATGGGTTGGATCCCTGTTTTATAAATACGAGCAATTTTATAAAGAGTATCTCCCGGACGAATCTTGTGGGTGTGAAAAATCATTTTTCCTTTGGGTTTAAGCTGGGCATATTTTTCGTTAAAAACATCTTTTTTCCCTACGGGAATTCTAAGGGGATATTCTGAGACGTCAGGCGGTGTGCACCATCTCAGGAGTTCCGGATTTAAGGCTTGTACGTGTTCATAAGGGACATCGAGAGCTTCAGCGACAGTTCGAAGATCCGTTGGTTCTGTAACGATAACAGTGTCGTATTCAAAAAGTCCATCGTATTCAATATCTGTGAAGCCATATTTGGGGGGATTCTTGGCAATTAAAGCAGCCGCAATAAGCTTGGGGATATACTGTCGGGTTTCAGGTTTTAAATATCTAAAACGTGCCATTTGCCAAAAATCTTCTGTGTTGTGTTTGAGGATAGCCCTTTTGATTTTATTTTCACCGGCGTTATAGCCGGCAGCGGCTAAAAGCCATGAATCAAACATATCATACAGATCTTTTAAATATTGAGCGGCGGCATGTGTGGATTTAATGGGGTCTCGGCGTTCGTCAAGCCACCAATTTACTTCAAGCCCGTACCGTGTTCCTGTCCCTTTGATAAATTGCCAGTGGCCTGCCGCCTTGGCTCTGGAGTAGGCCTTGGGATTAAACCCACTTTCAATCATCGCCATATAGACGAGGTCTGTGGGCAAGTTATTTTCCTTTAAAATTTCTTGCATCACAGGAATATAACGTTGGGAGCGAGTCAACCAGCGGACAAAATGAGGACGATGCGCTGTTTGAAAGTAGCGAATGAAGTTTTCTACTTGTTTATTGATGACAATGGGAATATTAAATTCAGAGGCTTTGCCAGAGAGATAAGACTCTAAAGCTTGCTCTTCTTCGGGGGTTAGCTCTTTCTCCTTGTAATTTCCAGTACTTGCACATCCACACCATGTCCCCAAAAATAAAAAAAGAGCCATTAATAAATAACGGTTCTTCATGTGTGAATAGAATACCGGTTTGTAAGGATTCTGTCAATTTAAGCTTGATCTTAGGGAATTCTATGTTAGGATGCCTCTCACTTTTACCTATGAAGGAGGTTCATGTATGGTCGATCAGGTCGTCAATGAGAGAACAGGGTCAGCAAGAGTTCAATCACAGCATGGCTTAAACAAAAATGTATTCAAAGATTTCCCATTAGAAGATTTAGTTCATTCAAAATTAGAGTCATTCATCGATCAAATCCAAGGATACGATGTGAATGATCTTTACCCAATTATTTTAGAACGTGTTGAGCGCCCCTTGATCCAATTGATTTTAAAAAAAACACGTGGCAATCAAGTACGTGCCGCACAAATGTTAGGGATTAATCGAAACACTCTTCGAAAAAAGATTAATCATCTAAAAATAAAAATCAGAAAACCTTACGTTGAATAAAAGCAGGCTGTTCAAAATAGGATGATTATTAAATGTCCTTTAAACTTCTTTTAGGGCCTTTTATTCACAACATCTCTCAGGTACGTGGCCATGGCTTTTCGTAAAATAGGCTCGGTAACTTTTTTAGGTTGAACGCCTATTTTTTTTAAGATGTCCGTGAGTTCCCTTTTAATCAGTCTGGGGGGTAATCCGCTCAATCGCACAACCTTTTTAAAGAGAGCATTGCCCATGAAAGTTCTCCTTATGTTATGACTACGGTGAAACTGCGGATATTAATGCCTGACCCTTGCAGAGGGTCTCCTCATATTCGTCGGTTGGGTTTGAATCCCACACGATACCTCCACCTATGGGGAAAAAAATATTTCCCTTCTGGTGCATAATTGTACGAATAGCAATATTGAGGTCCATTTGTC
>JACPST010000009.1 GCA_016193165.1 Deltaproteobacteria bacterium | reverse complement strand
AGTGGCGGGGCAACTCTTGCTCTTCTTCAAGCGCTTCTTTTTTTGTGTTTGGCTCCCTTGGCCCACATTCATTTAACACTTTGGAGTATCTTAGCACTCATTGCTATTCTTTGGTTTTTAGGACTGAGCCTTTCAGCCTTGGGATTTTGCTTGGCATGGCGGATGGATTCTGTTCAAGGCTTTCATGCGATCATGATGCTGATTCTCATGCCGCTTTGGTTTTTATCTGGAGCTTTTTTCCCGTCCTCAGGGCTAAACTGGATCATTAAAAGTTTTATGGCGATCAATCCTTTGACGTATGGGCTGAGTGTCATCCGGCATATTTTGTATTGGAATTCTCCAGAGCTTCTTTTTGGCCTTCCTTCCTTTAGCATGTCTATGGGCGTCTTAGGTTTATTTGGAACGGTTGTGCTTTTAATTTCTTGGAAATCGGTTCATCGTTCATGAATGTTTTTGAGCTTTCAAAACAGTTGATCAAAATTAAATCTTTGAGTGGGCATGAAGAGCCCCTATTTCAATTTTTATCCAAGCTTTTAACTCGTGAAGGCTTTACAGTAAAAAAAATTTTAAGCGCACACCATAGACCCAATCTTTTTGCGTATATACAAAAACCTAGGATTTTATTTTCTTCTCACATGGATACGGTGCCTCCCGCTATTCCCTTTCACCAGGATTCTCAGTATCTGTATGGGAGAGGAGCGTGTGATACAAAGTCCATTATTGCAGCTCAAATTGTGGCCGGACTGAAACTCAAAGCCCGGGGAATCAAAGATTTTGGATTTTTATATGTTGTCGGAGAAGAAGTGGATCACCGGGGGGCTATAGATTGCGCGTCAAAAATTCCAAAGGTGGAGGCTCTCATTATGGGAGAACCCACTCAAAATACACTGGCGGCAGGAACCAAAGGAATTGTAAAAGTGACACTCAAGGCTTTTGGAAAAGCAGCCCATAGTGCCTATCCTGAACTAGGACGGTCAGCCATTCATGGTCTTTTAGAAACACTGTTTCGCATTCAAAACATGCCTCGAGAAAAAAGTTCTTTTTTAGGATTTTCAAATTTAAATATTGGAGTTTTGGAGGGCGGCGTTGCAGCCAATGTGTTGGCACCCTTGGCCCAAGCCCAAATTTTAGTTCGTACGGTGAGCTCTAGCAGAACAGTTTATCGACAGATGAAAAAATTGTGCCTGCCCCATGTTAAAATAAATTTGGAAAGCATGAATGACCCCATTCGTTTAGATACGATGCTAGGATTTAAGACATCCATTGTTTCTTTTAATACGGATTTGCCGTATTTAAAAAAGAAAGCACGAAAACTTTTTTTACTAGGACCCGGCTCAATCTTAGATGCCCATGGGCCTCATGAAAAAATATCCAAAAAAGAACTTTTACGATCTGTGGAGTTGTATCAGAGACTTGTTTTCCAGATTGTTACTAGACCTTCTACAAGAAGATAGATGGCCAGTCCACCTAAAAAGAATCGAAAAGAAATCGAAAAGGTGCCTGCCACCTTTGTGCTTACGATTTAGGCATTTCACTTAAAATTCAAAATTCTAATGACATTAAATTAATATTTCGCTAGGTTTGCTTTATGTCTGGAATAAAGTTTCCTACTATAAAATTACCTAAAATAAAATGGCCTCCCAAAGAACCTCCTGCTCAATCTCCTAAAAAAATTAAAAATGTCCATCCATGGCGTGAATGCCCTCTAGGAGAGCATTGGAGAAGGGATCATCCCATGCGAACAAAAAGAGGATTTACACAAGTTAGAGGGCATTGTGTTGAAAATTCTTCTAAAAAAGATCAAATTTATCCAGAAGAACTCGAAAAGATTGCAGAAGAGTATTTTGGAAAACTAAAAGGTTCTCCTAGGAATGATGATCTTAATTATCCGCAAGGTAATAAATTTGACCATCTCATTAGAGGGTGGACAAAATATTGGAATGAGGTTTTAAAACCCAGTGAATCTCTTGACCCTGATCTTGTTAAAGCCTTAATAGCGACAGAATCTAGCTTTAAAATTACTGAAGAAAATTATGCTGGAAAAAAAAGCAGGTCAAGCAAGGGGTTTAATGCAAGTTACCGATTGGACCATAGAAATACTGAAAGATGAAAAGGGTGAATTACGAGATCATTTGGTGAATGTTAAGCAAGAGGATATGAAAAATGCTAATTTAAACATTGCATCAGGGATACGATGGCTTTTTAGAAAAAAAGAGACAGCGACTTCCAAACTTAAGAAGCCTGCATCCTGGATATGGGCAGTGGCTGATTACAAAGGATATTTTAAGGATTTTATGAAAAAAATCATAAACGAATGGTTAGATTTATAGAGCTTTATGAAAGGTTGAAAAAAATGAAAAATAAGTTCCTTGTTTTATTAATTTTAATGTGTGCATTGTCGAATTTATCCATGTCTTGGTATTTACAGTATGGAATCATTACAGATGATTATGGGATTGTCACAGATGAAGATATTCGCAAAGAAGCGGAGATTTCTGAACCTCAGCCAATTATTGAAGAATTTTCACCATTTATGGTATGGCAATGTCTGCGTTTGGTTCACGTTTGGATGGAATGCATCCCCACAGGAGATGAAATCGTTCCATGTTCTCCGGGTGTCTCAGCCATTTTAAAAATTTATGATGGAGAAGCACTCTATGAATTTATAACCCGTAGACCCATGGAAATAGATTCCTGCGATGATATGATTTCACAATGGCATCATCTTATGGATGGAGAAGAAGTTGCCTGTGTTTCTGCATCATATGACCTTGATCTGCCGATTTCAGATAATGATCCATGGTTTCGATATAGTTCTTGGACAATCAATCGTGTAAAATCTCACCAAGGAAGTTGGTCATATTTTGTAGAGCAAGAAAACTAGTTTTAATTAGGCAATTTCATTCTTTCTTAAATCTTTTTTAATAAATTTAATTGTATTAGAATCCAAATTTACCTCACATAGTTCTTTTAGATGCTCTTTCAGTTTATCTTGTTCTCTTATAAAATTCTCTAAATAAGGATCTAAATGTAACCCATATTCACTCCAAGAGTCGTTAAGATATAGTAATAAACTTGAGTATAAATAATCATCTGCTTTATTGACGATTTGTGCACGAACAGAATTTTGATAGACATATTTAATAAGATTATTTAAGTATCGTTCATCCTTTACTACAGTTGCACCATATCGGCTGTCAAAAACATGATTTTTACGCCCATAAAAAATATTTAGTTCTTTACTAAATAAAGTTTGGAAAGTTAACATAAACTCATTTAAGTTTGCCTTTGGAGTTGATCCAATTAAATGAAAGTGATTATTCATTAAAATAAAATGATGTATTTGAAATTCTACTTTTTCAGCAGCTAATTTTAAAGATTTCAAAAAAATAGGATACGTTGTTTTTAAATCAAATAAATATTCCTCATTATTTGTACGATTATATACGTGATAAGGAAACTCGGATTGAAATATACGTCGTGGTCTTGGCATAGCAAGTAAAAGTACAAGCAAAATTCATGCCAAGTACAAATGTGATTATTTTTTAAGCTCAAAGGTGGCAGGCACCTTTTCCTCTAATCCTAATTCTAAACCGGCGCTGTTGGGGGTAGAAAGATTTGCGATCTTTTCCCAAGAGGTGCTCAAAAATTTTCTTTTATAAAGTTCAATGTGGAGGTTGCCATTGAGCGTTTCATAATCGTGAAATGTTTTTCCCTCCGGAGTTAAAAAGGGAAGGTCCATCATCTGCGAGGGATCCGCTTGGGCATGTAGTTTGAGTTTATAGGATGTATTGAAAGCAGAAATGTCCCACTGTCCTAACTTCATATCCCAATCAAAAATATATTCTGGTTCAGAAGAACGAAACGCATAGAGTTGTCCTTCATGATGCAGCCCCAGTAAGATGGCTGTGGGAAGTGGAAAGCCTAAGGGGGTTTGGGCATGTCCACCGCCGCCCACAAAAGAACTTTCCGAATTTTCCTGAAAAGCATTGGAAGCAATCCAAAACCACCACTTCGGAAAAGAAGCGCCCCAATTGTGATCTTGGTAGCCATCGGCATCTTTGAAAATATAATGTTTACCATCGATATCTAAAATCCCTTGGAAAGAGGCATCCATTTGGGCAGGATGCCAGTAGATATTAAAGAGCCCTCGTTCAGAAAGTCCCCATCCCATCGCATTCCATCCCATTTTTTTCTTTATAGACAAAAGCCATTGGACATGGTGGCCTGAGTCTAAAAAGGAAGCGGAAAGCGCTTGATCTGTGGCGATATGAGGGCCGACTTGAATAAAAGGGGTTGTGGTGCTGGCTCTAAATGTTTCCAGTGGAACCTCGGTTTGTAGAATGAGATTTTGCTGAAAATCTCCAAAAGAAACAAAAGCTCTGGCGTGAGGGGAAACGGATTCTGTTGTTGAAGGATTCACAACGCCGTAGCAAAAATAAAAAGAGTGATGCGTTTGGGGATCTAAAACTTTGTAATACCACCACTCAAACCATTGATTTGTTTTTCCATCCCACTGATAGGTGTTGTAGGGGTCGACTTCTGCATGAGCCATAAAGCTCAGCAAGGAAACAATAACGACAACCCCTTGTGAAAGAAGCGTCATTTATTGGAACTCTATAAATACCAGTCTTCTTTGTTTGGGTTCAAAACTCCAGGTATGTGTCAATTTGTTTTCAGATGTATTGGGAGTATTGGACATGAGAATAGGAATTTTAGATTCAATGATAATCGTAGAAGGAAAATCGCTGCTTGCAAAATCCATTTGGAGCGATTTGTTATCCATTTTAAATTCTTTAATCAGTTCCCCCTTCCAGCAAAGCATGGATAGAGAGTTAAACTTTCCAGAAATTTTCCCGTCATAATTTCCATTATCTTTTTTGGTCAGTTTAGACTTAACAGATTTGAGTCCCATCTCTTTAAATTCTTTTTCATATTTACCTTTTTTGTGGTCTCTTAAGAGTTCTTGAATTTCAGAGGCTTTTTTTTCAGGTGTTTTTTCATCCGAAGTGATATTTTCAACAAAATACGAGATCTCCCCATCTCCAAATCTAGGATTTAAGGTGAGGTGAATCATTTCTTTGTCGTATTTAAGGCAGCTGGTCAGAAATAAACATGAGAATAAAACTGTTACAAGCGCAAGAATTACATTTCGCATACCAAAATACTGTATTATTTTTGCTTTCAACATGCAATAATTTATCTCTCTTTTAGCCAAACGTTTTCTCTGCTTCGCCTTTTATGTGCTACACATAACAAATAGAGAGCTGAGAAGACATTTGGGAAAGAAAAGGTATTGAAAATACCAGTGCGAGCGCAATCCCCATGCTTTAGCATGGGGTTAGATCGCACGAATGGTGTAGACTGTTCCATAATTTAGACGATTCCCCTGCCTTTAAGGCAGGGGAGAGTCAATCATTAGACAAAGCTATTGGAATTATTGTATAATTTTATTTATCTATGTCAAAGCGGATCTTATGCGGCGCAGGTGTGCTTAGTTTATATCTTGTGGTGGGGTGTGCTTCCAGAGCCCAAGTTTATAAAAAGCCTGATTTTCATCTTCAGAATCAAAAAATTTTAATTGTTCCTTTTGAAAATATGACCAATTACCCTAAAGCAGGGCCTATTGTTTCAAAGCTCATGGACGCGGAGTTTCGAATACAGGGGAATCGCCATGTCGAGTTTCTGGAAGATGGAGAAAAAGAAATTCTTTCAGAGACAAAAGCTTTGGCAATAGCCAAAAGTCATAAAGCACAGTTTCTTTTGATAGGAACCGTCACAGAATTTCGATATCGAAAAGGATTTTCTGAAAATCCTGCCATCGGGTTTACAGCAAAGCTTATAGCATCAGAGTCCAAAGAAATTGTGTGGACAATGACACTATCCGATAGTTCGGAGCCTTTTGTGACTTCTGCTCTGACACTCAATGAGCTGGCACAAAAGATGGCGCATCAAGTTATAGAGTCCATGAGGTAGGGGATGGCCAAGGAAAAAATCATGGTGGTGGATGATGAGGAAGATGTGACTTTTTTGCTCTCTTCTCTTTTAGAGTTTCATGATTTTTCTGTTAAAACGTACAATGATTCCAAAGGGGTTATGACTGATTTAGAAGGAGGAAGCTATAGGCTTATTGTGACGGACTATATGATGCCCGGGCTTGATGGGCTTCATTTGTGTGAATATATCCGGGCTTCTCAAAAAATAAAAGCGGTGAAAATTGTGATGCTCACGGCTAAAGAATTAACGTCTCAAGAACATCAAAAACTTTTGGATTTGGATGTTATGATTGTAAAAAAACCGTATCAACCCAATGAACTTGTGGCGCGAATTCGCGAAATTATGCAGCGGTGAAACTAAAACCATCTTTTGTTGAAACTGGTTTTGCGCTTGCTTTCATTACAGCCTTGTATTTTGTTCTTCCGGAATTTAAACTTCATTCATACTATTTTTGGATCGTTGTCCTTTTGATTTCTTCTCGTTATGGACTGATAGCTGGGGTATTCAGTGGTTTGGCCTCCGCGCTTGTATTTCCCATTCTTTTATACGCGTCCATCGATAAAAAAGCTTTAGAGACTTTTTGGGACATGAAATATCTTTTGGAGCCTTTTCTTTTTATTTTTTTGGGAGGGCTTTTGGGACAGCTGAGTCAAGAAAAAATGAATAAAATTTCAGAAATGGAAGGACAGGCTCAACAATTAACACGGCGTGTTTCAACGATTGAGACAGAGCTTGCCATTTCAGAAAAAGGCAGGAAAGAACTTGAAAAAAGAATTGTGGGGCAATTGACCACGATTACAACCCTCTATGAATCCGCTAAAAAATTAGAATCTTTTAAACTCGCGGATATTTATTTTGGGGCTTTAGATATTTTAAGTGAACATTTGGAAGTTGAAAAATGTTCGCTTTATATTTTAGAAAATCAGCTTTTGACCTTAAAAGCCCGAAGTGAATTTGGAAAGATTTCAGAGGGCGAAGCCAAGACCATTTCTAAGACAGAAGGGCTTGTTGGGATTGCCGTGGAAACTCAAAAGGTCGTATCGATTCGGGAAGTCTTAAGTTCCTTGGAATTTTCTAAACTCAAAGGCGGTCCCCTGATGGCTGGGCCTCTTCTTCGGAAAGACGGCTCTTTCATTGGCGTCATTACGATTGATCAGCTTCCGTTTATTCGTTTTACGCCCTATACCATAAAAATATTTTCTATTATTTTAGATTGGCTGTCTTTGTCGATTGAAAACGCAACCTATGTTCAAACGGTCCAATCTCGCAATATTCAAGATGAAATCATCGGGATTTATACGTATCCCTATTTTAAGCAGCGACTTAAAGAGGAATTTCTAAGAACTAAAAAATATTCTTTACCTCTTTCTTTATTCGTTTTTAAATTAAAGGAGTTTGAAAGAATAGATGCCAAAAAACTAATTCCTCTTTTTAAATCTTTGCATTTGATCTTAAAAAATAATCTTCGGGATATTGATTTGATTGCCCAATATGAATCCCAAGATTCCTTGGCAGTGATTTTTCCCACGCTTCATGGGTCAGAACTTCAAAAAATAAAGTTAAAAGTGACTCAAGATTTGGGGTCTTATGCTTTTAGACCCTATCAGAATTCAGACCGCGTTTTAGAGACAGAGATCTATGAAGCGTCTTTTCAACCCTCCATGCAGTCAGAAGCGGATTTAATACAAGCCTTGACGGCATCTCCTCAAGCATGAAGCAAAGACTTCTTATTTTAGCAAGTCTTTTATGTTATGGAGGTGCCCTTGGGAATGAGTTTTTATTTTTACGTCCTTTTTTAAATGTGGATTTCGCTCATTTATTTCCTTATCTTTATTTTCACATTTTTTCTTCCATGCTGTTTGCCGCGGCAGCCAGCTTTTGGTTTAAGTTTCATATCCATTTTTTTTCTTTTTTTATTTTAAGTTCTTTTTGTTTGTCTGTGTTTGCCCTCATGGGAATTCCTTTGTTTTTATTGATGCAATTTCTTCTGAAGCGTCCCACGGAGAATTTATTTGAAGAGCCATCAGAGGTTGAAGAAGACATGAGTCAGTTTTTGGGCATTTTACCCTCTGAAGAAATATCAGAAGACATTTTAGAATCTGTCCATGGGAAACTCGAAATAGAGCCTTATATTGATATTTTAAAAGGGATTGACGATGGGCTTAAAAAAGGAGCCTTGGAACAGCTGGCCAAAGTAAAAAACAAAGAGGCGGTAAAGCTGATTCAAATGGCCTTAAAAGATTTAAATC
>JACPST010000130.1 GCA_016193165.1 Deltaproteobacteria bacterium | reverse complement strand
TTCCTTTCCCATCGTGATACACCCAAGATGTTTTCCCATGAAAAATATGCGGAGCCAAGGAAAGGCTTCCTCCAAAAGCCATCGCCAAAGCTTGGTGTCCCAAACACACCCCTAAAATAGGAACGCGGCCAACAAAAGCATGAATCACATCAAGACTCAAGCCGGCATTTTGAGGGACACCTGGGCCGGGAGAAATGACGATATAAGAAGGATGTAATTTTTGAATTCTAGACAAGCTCATCTCATTATTTTTAATCACATGAATATCCGGATAAAACTCTCCAAAACATTGCACTAAATTAAATGTAAAGGAATCATAATTATCGATCATTAAGAGCATCGTTATTGAGAAGGCGGGCGCTGGGTTAAATCGCCAGATCCTCCCTGTCCAGAAAAGAGTGTTATATTTTGTTGTTCTCCTTGCTGATAAAGCTTAGCCAACGACAAGAAATTATCTCCGAATATCACGTTTAATTTTACAGTCAGAGAAAAACCCGTATCTGCTTTATCTTCAAAATTCATGCTCAAAGCCCAGCATTTTGTTTTAGGCAAATACACCACCTGAAATATTTTTTCTAAAAACTGATTTTTATCAAAAGAATAATTCAACAAATAATTAAATTTTAAAATATCAATAAAATTAAAATCAGATCCCCCATTGATCGACTTACTGCCCTCTTTACGTTTATAAGTTATATTCATATGATGAAAGTTGGTCAGAAGATCAACATACTTCATCCCCTGAGATACCCGAACAACTTTTTCCCCATACATGTTGTAATCCAATTCTGTCGAAGAAGAAAAGTTAAATAAACTGGTGGCTAAAATAGATTTAAGATCACTCCAAGGTCTGGGCTCTCCGGATTCCCGTCTGGCTTCTAAAATATTATAATCTTGATTCATATCCAAGCGCACTCCATCAAAATAGCTCATCCCGGAAAGAGCGTTTGGAGTTTTAAAAACAAGTCTATTTTGTAACCCCCATGAAATCGTATGAGCTGTTCCTAATTCATCCAGGCCATCAAAGACAGGAATAAAGTTATCCAGCCTCGTAAAAGGCGAATAATGATGCGTGAGCCTCGGCTCAATAATATGTTTAATTTTATTTACGGATTCTTTTTCAATATGAAAAATACGACTCACATTGGTGGTCAATAACGATTCAAAATCCAACATGGACCTGTTTTTTTGATATTCTCCCACAGGAAGCCACCACCACGTTCTATGAAGTCCCGCCCTAGGAACAATCTCAAAATAATCTTGAAACTTCATGGGTAAAGATACTTTTGGAAAAATATCAATACGATGGTCTCTTAAGATTTTATCTGCCCCTGGATCAAAAATACTGTTATTATTTAAATCTTTAAATGGATCTCCCTCATTAAAATACCGAACATACGAAAAACCTCCACTCCAAAAAAGAGGCAAACCAAAATATTTTTTTTCAAAAGCATCGGCTCGAAACTCAGGCAATTTATGTATAATATCTTTATTGGTCCCTTGGGGATTGGTATTTAAAAGTGACTGATAATAAATACCTTCTAAATTAAAAGCAAAATTATCCAGATGAAGCCCTTGAAATAGTTTCGTTTCCAACCCCGCCTCTCGCCGCCCCTCGATATCTTTTGCAAAATCTTTCACATAGTCATCATCACTAACCATGCGCACCATTGCCTTGTTAAAAAAGCGCGGCGTAAAATACCATTGATGATCGTATGTTCCAGCATAACGCTCTCGATATCCAAAATCTTTAAAAAACTCTCGATCTTTCACATAATAGCCGTTAAAAGCCCCCTTACTTAAATCACTTAAAACATAGCGATATTCTAATCCCTCCTTAAATCCTCTTTTTGAAAAATATTCCAAAGACGCTGTCGCGTCCTGAGAGCGCCCCAAGGCTAAGAAAAGAGAATTCTTCAACTGAAAACCACTCAATTCCGAACCTCCAAACTCGGGCAATAAAAAACCTGTTTGTCTCTCAGACTTCACGGGGAAAAAAATAAAAGGTGAATAAAACACAGGAACCCCCCCTGCTAAAAATACAGGATGCTCAGCCGTCGCATAATTTCCAATCGTCACATCAGCTTGATAACTCCAAATTTGCCAAGGACACATCTCATCTTCTTTCACATCACACGTGGAATAATATCCTTTCACAATATGATATTTCTTTTCTCCTGTTTTAATGATTTCTTTAGCTCGAAATCTTGAAAAGCCGCTTTTGACTTCCGCCTGAATCATTTCTCCTAATTTTGTTTTATAATTATATTTTAACTGATGCGCCTTAATGAAGGTTTGCTCAGAGGGAATATTTAAAAAAACATTATCTGTCGCCGTCAGTTCATTTTTTTTCTTTTCTATAATGACAGTCCCTGCTTTGAGCTCACTCCCTCCATGACTAACCACAGCCTCACCTTCTAAGGTAATTTTCCCTGTTGTGAGATCTTGAAAATGACGCTTAGCTCTAAATCTCAATGGCTCTTCTTGAGAAGTTTTTTTCGGCTGAGATTCTCCAAAAGCAAAAGAAGAAAAGAGAAAAAAAACTAAAAAAAATAATTTCACAAAAATAACCTTTTAGCTTCAGACACTGTATATAAAGAACCCGTTATACAGACCAAATCATCTCTATGGGCTTGACGAACTACTTTGGGTAAAACCTCTTCTATGTTATGCTTTCGCCGCACTTTTCTTTTTAAATAAGGTAAGGTTTTAAATAACAAGTCTGATCGAAGCGCTCTTCTCATAGGCAGATCTATATAAGAAAGAGAATCCGCATAAGGAGATAGCAGTTTAAACATTTTCTTGTAATTTTTGTCTGCCAAGACACCCATAACAACATGAAGTTTTCGATACTGAAAATCACTTTTTAAAGATTGTAATAACACCTGAATTCCAGCCGGATTATGCGCGCCGTCTAACATCACTAAAGGTTTTTGGCGTACAATCTCTAAACGACCCGGCCAATAGGTAGACTTCAGCCCCTTTTCAATAGCCTCTTCTGAAATAGCCCATCCTTTTTTCCGAAGCAGGCGTGCCGTCGCAATTGCGCAGGCCGCATTTTTTCGTTGATGAAATTTTCCGGCCAAAGACAATTTAAAATGAGGCTCAATAAAAAAATCTCGTCCTAGAATAAAAAGCTTTGCTTTTCTTCTTCGACAAATCGCCTGAAATTGTCTTTGAATCTTAGGCTGGGAAACTGCCGTCACAACCTTACCTTTAGGTTTAATAATTCCTGCTTTTTCATAGGCAATTTTAGAAAGCGTATTTCCCAAAAGCCGTTGATGATCAAAATCAATAGATGTAATCACAGAAACCAGAGGCTGTAACACGTTGGTGGCATCCAAACGTCCGCCCAACCCTACTTCCACCACGGCAAAATCAACTTTTTGTCTGGCATAATATAAAAAGGCCATGACGGTCATAAACTCAAAGAACGAAAGATAAATTTTTGTTTTTTTAAGAAATTGATCCAGTTCATTGACTAAAGAAACAAGTTCTCGTTTTCCAATCATTTTACCATTGAGCTGGACGCGCTCTCTTATATCTAAAAGATGTGGAGAAATATAG
>JACPST010000170.1:14838-16988 GCA_016193165.1 Deltaproteobacteria bacterium | reverse complement strand
TGTGGCTTGTGACGCTTTTTTCCCAAAGTTTTGGAAATTGCTGGGGAAATTTTAAATACATGAGTTTTAAAAACTCAAATCCTGCTTGAGAAAGATTGGTATGAAACATCGTCTCAAAAGGATTTTTAATGGTTCCACAGATGGCCGCCAGGGCTGAAACTTTCTGAGGGAAAAGATCATAAAATTGGAAAAGGACATTGACTCCCATGCTGTGTCCTAAAAGAACGACTTGGTCAATATTAAGCTCTTTCATGACAGCAGCCAAATCTTCAGCGCATCCCTTAATGGTCAGCTGAGAAGATTTTTTGGGACTTTTGGATAAATTGTGGCCTCGATAATCAAAATGGACAATTTGATAATTTTTTTTAAAAAAGTTGGTTTGATACTTCCATTGTTCTTTGTTGCAAACAACTCCATAGCAAAAAATAAGAGGTTTGCCGCTTCCGATGGATTCATAATAGATTTTTGTCCCATCGGCGCTGGGTACTATTCCTTGTGTTTTTTCGTCGGCCATGGTGGTGAATTGACAATGTATTTCTGAAAGCTTATTCTGTCAAGAATGTCCACAGCTCTTTCAAATATCATTAAGATTTTTATCGGCCTTCTTCTGCTGGCATTCTTAGGCATGATAGGGGCTATGGTCACTATTTCAGCTTCCTTACCCAAACTTATTAGCCCCGATCACTACCGTCCGCTTGTGGTTTCAGATGTGTATGCCGATGGAGGTGAAAAAATAGGAGAGTTTTACGAACTTCGTCGAAAAATTATTCCTTTAGAAGAAATTCCTAAAATCGTGGTGAATAGCTTTGTAGCAGCTGAAGATGCGCAATTTTTTTCTCATAAAGGGATTGATCTTCAAGGCATTATTCGAGCGGCAATTAAAAACTTCCAAGCGGGGCGTTTTGTTCAGGGAGGATCAACTATTACCCAACAAGTGGCTAAATCTCTTCTTTTAACTCCGGAAAGAAAGCTTTCTCGAAAAATAAAAGAGCTTGTTTTAGCCATGAGGCTTGAAAAAAATCTTTCTAAAAAAGATATTCTCTATTTGTATTTAAATGAAATTTATTTAGGGCATGGAGCCTATGGGATTGAAGCGGCCGCGCAAAACTATTTTGGAAAACAGGCCTCAGAACTTAATTTAGCGGAGGCTTCCATGCTGGCCGGTCTTCCGCAAGCCCCCTCCCGGTATTCCCCTCTTTTAAATCCTAAAGCGACCAAAGAAAGACAAATTTATGTTTTAAAACAAATGGTCGATAATGGATATATTTCTAAACGAGAAGCCTTGGAAGCCAGAGACACTGTTTTAAAGTTCTTAAAACGAGATGATTATAATCTTCGCTATGCTCCCTACTTTGTTGAATATTTACGTCAAATTCTCATTGATAAATATGGGTATGACAAAGTGATGAAAGAGGGGCTTCAAATTTATACAACACTCAATTTGAAGCTTCAAAAAACAGCTAATTTTGCGATTGAAAAGGGGCTGAGAGAGCTGGATAAACGGCAAGGTTATCGAGGCCCTCTAGGGCATTTAGATAAAAAGAAAACGGAAGATTTTTTAAAAGATCAGCAAGAAAAAGAAACTTTCGAAGAGGGAAAGGTGTATCAAGCTGTTGTATCTCAAGTCAATGATGCTCAACGAAAAACTTTGGTTCGTTTTGGATCCTGGGAAGGAGAAATGCCTCTGGGAGAAATGAGATGGGCGCGTAAACCGGATAAGGATAAATACTACTTAGAAGATCTGGTAAAAAAGCCCTCGGCGGTTTTATCTGTGGGAGATCTCATTTTGATTCGTTTGCTTCAAAAACCAGAAAAAGTTGCACAAGTCCATGTGATGTTGGAGCAGGATCCCGTGGTACAGGGATCTCTTCTGTCTTTTGATTTTCATACGGGATTTGTAAAAAGCATGGTCGGAGGACTTGATTTTTCAAAAAGTGAGTTTAATCGAGCGCTTCAAGGCAGACGTCAAGTGGGATCCACGTTTAAACCCATTATTTATGGAGCTGCTTTGGAAAAGGGATATACAGGGGCTTCTGTCATCATTGATTCTCCCATTATTTATCGAGAGGGAGAAGAAGAAATTGAAGAAAAATGGAAGCCTAAAAATTTTGGAGAAAAGTTTTATGGCGATACGATCTTAGCCAACGCTC
>JACPST010000170.1:0-14782 GCA_016193165.1 Deltaproteobacteria bacterium | reverse complement strand
TTCCAACCGTTGCGGAGTATGCCCAAAAATTAGGGATTGAATCCCCTTTGATTGAAGATCTTTCTATGGCTTTAGGTTCTTCGAGTATTACGCTTCTTGAAATGTGTCGGGCTTTTTCACTTTTTGCTAATGAAGGGAAAAAAACAGAGCTTATGTTCATTCAAAAGATCTTAGATCGTGATGGCAATATCTTAGAAGAATATAAGCCTCAAGAGCAAAAGTCGATCTTAACTCCTCAGCAGGCCTATGTTATGACTCATCTTTTAAAAGGGGTTGTGAGTTATGGAACGGGGAAAGATTTGAAAGATATGAATTGGCCTTTGGCCGGAAAAACAGGAACAACCAATGATTACGCGGATGCCTGGTTTGTGGGGTATAGCCCGGATCTTTTAACAGGCGTGTGGGTGGGATTTGATGAACGTCGAAAAATGGGAGAACATGAAACTGGAGCGCGGGCAGCGATTCCGATGTGGAAACTCTATATGACAGAAGCTTTGAAAGACTATCCCAAAAAAGATTTTCCTGTGTCTGAGGGTGTTGTTATTTTTAATATTGACGCCAAAACGGGCAAAATTGCTTCTTCGAAGAGTAAATTTCAAACTTCTGTCGCCTTTATCGAGGGGACAGAACCTCAAGAAGAAAAGACTCCTCGGTTGAAACGTAAAGAAAAAGAGAAAGAAAATGATCAGTTCTTCAAAGAAGACCTCGGAGAATAATTCTATTTATTGTAAAATCAGGCTAAAAAGTAATCAGTAACTTCTTTCTAGTGATAATTTCATTAGATTTAAACCTTCTAAGTGATTATGCATCTTTGTTTTACAATGGTCTTTAAATTTTTTATTACTCAACCATGACTTCAAGGGACGTTCAATTTTGTTACTTATAGGATATTTTAATTCCTTAATCAAAGACATCTCTAGTCCTAATATTGTCGCGGCATCTAAAGCCCATTGGAATCTATTAATAAAACTATCTCCTACAATATGGAAAAGTCCAGAATAGTTCTTTTCGCATAATTCTAGAATTCCTTGTACTAAATCTACTACGTATGTTGGGTTTCCAAATAGAAAAGAGGGGGCATGAAATATTTTACCTTTCTGAAGAGCTCGATAAAGATTCATCATATAATTTGGAGTAACAGTCTGTGGATCCCATCCATATACATTGGTTGTTCGTATAATAAGAAATTTTTTAAGATTTTCTTGTATCCACTGCTCGGATTGAAATTTTAATTGACCATATACATTCAATGGGTTGGGCATTGCTTCTTCTTGATAGGGATATTTTCCCCCATCAAAAACATAATCCGTTGAAAGATAAATTAAAGTTGCATTTACTTCCTTGCAATATTGCCCTATCCTTTTTGTTGAATTTAAATGAAATTCTGCCGCAATGTGTCGATTCTCATCGCAAAAATCAACACCCCCCGGAAGATTTGTGCAAAGAACAACAGAGATGGGATTAAATTTAGAAAAAATATTCTTTGTCTCATCTAAATTTGTAATATCCCATTTAACTAATCCAGGTTCAAATCTCGAATGGTATGTCCCTTTCCATCGTATTCCCCGTTTAGAAAGACTTTGACTCATTGCTCGGCCAATAAGACCAGAGGCCCCTACTATTAAATATGGATCTTTCTCTTTCAACATTTGATACTATTGATCAACACGCTCCCATGAATAAGGGATTTTATTACTGTGGGGGTCATAGCGGAGCATTTCAACAGGATCGTGTGGTAAGGTCGCGCAATTAGCTACGATAGCCATTTTTAGGCCTATGGTCTTGTACCCATTAACAATTCCAGGGGGGATTCGAACCAATTGATAATTATTTTCACCTATAAAAAGTTCCATAACTTCTTTATAGGTTTTGGATTGCTGTCGGTTGTCATAGAGAACCAGCTTAATCATTCCTTCAATAGCAGCATAAAATTGCGTTTGTCTTGTATGTTCATGCCATCCTTTAATAATCCCAGGATAAGCTGCTGAAAAATAAATTTCTCCAAATTTTTCAAAATGTGGATCATCACATCTGAGCATATGCATAATCATTCCTCTTTCATCACAAATCTTTTTAAGAGGGTGCACTAAAACTCCATTAATCATAGCTTTATAACCAAAATAGATTTTTATCCATTTTTTTTGTTTCAAGATAAGACTGGATCGTTCTAATTCTAAAATATTTATTAGATTTAAAGTCATTAAGTGTAAGATCATTTTTTTTAAAATCTTCTATCAATTCCATAATCCCTTTCTTGAGGTTCCACCGTGGTTTAAAGTCCAAACTTTCTTTTATCTTTGAAAAATCCACTCGATATGTTCTTTCATCTGATTGTAGTTCGCGCGCGATTTTAATTTTTGTATGAGGCAATGATTTTTGAATTTCAAAAGCAATATCTTTAATTTGATAGTTCCCGTTATTTATCCCCACATTAAATACTTGATAATTTTTTTCTTTCGGAACTTCAAGTATTTTCATAAAAGCACGACAAAAATCTTCTATATGAATAAGGGGTCTCCAAGGAGTCCCGTCGCTTAAAACTCTTATCTCTCCTGTTAAGTAAGCATAGGCTGCAAGTTGATTTACAACCAAATCTAATCTTAACTTAGGTGAAGAACCATAAACTGTAGCATTACGCATAAGGATAGGATGGAAGTTATCGTTTGCTAATTCTTTTAACTGATTTTCAGCATTTACTTTGGCTTTGGCATAAGCGGTTTGTGGATTTAAAATACCCTGTTCTGAAATAGGCATTCCATTTTCCACAATTCCATAAATACTACAAGATGACGCGAATATAAATCGGCCAATTTTTCTCTTTTTACAAAGTTTGGCCAATTGAATGGTCGCATGAGTATTGATTTGTTCGGTTACGCAAGGATTTAATTCACCTAAGGGATCATTGGAAATAGCCGCCAAATGAATAACAGCTTCAACTCCATCTAAGTCATTATCGGTAATATGTCTAATATCTTTTGTGATTTGTTTATCTGGTAAGATATCATCTGGATAGAAAAAATAACCTTCTTTAAACCAATCATTGTCTAATCCTAAAACTTTATAAGATGCTTCTTTCAGCATCTTGGTCATCACTGTTCCAATATACCCCTGATTTCCAGTAACGAGAATCACAACCAAATTTTCCAAGGAGGGCAGCCTAACTGCCACAATCTGTTTAAATATTCCATGTCTCGGATCGTATCCATACATTGCCAATAGCCTTCATGTTTATAGGTTAAAAGCTCTCGATCCTGAGATAATTTTTGAAGTGCTCCAAACTCTAAATCACACTCTTCATCGAGAGTTAAGGCACTTAAGAAACTCTTGCCAAATATAAAAAAACCGCCATTGATATAGCCTGTTTTTAGTTGGGGTTTTTCTTCAAATTGAACAACAAAGTCATTTTCGATTACCATTTCACCAAATCGAGAAGGCGGATGAACAGCTGTTACAGTCCCAATCCTTTGATGTGTTAAATGGAACTCTTCCAAGGCATGAAGATTTATGTCGCTCAAGCCATCCCCATAAGTTAGATGAAAAAAATCATTTTTAATATAAGGTTCTAATTTTTTAATCCGTCCACCCTTTAAAGTATTTAAACCCGTATCCACACAGATCACTTCCCAGTCATTTTCAGCATGAGAGCTAGAAAAATATTCTTTAATGACTTCCCCTTTATAACCCAAAGCCAAAATAAATCTTCTAAAGCTATAGCAAGAATAATATTTCATGATATGCCATAAAATGGGTCTTCCTCCTATTTCAACCATGGGCTTGGGTTTTGTATCCGTTTCTTCTTTTAAACGTGTTCCTTTCCCACCGCATAAAATAACGACATCCGTATTTTTTTTTAAATGAGTATTCATTAGATTTTAAAATTCAAACATTCTTTCTTGCATAAAAATGAACTATATTTACAGCGCATTTTTATGCAAGTGGAAAAAAATAATAAAAAGGATGATTCTATTTTTCAGCTTGATTGATAAAATAATAATTTTCCATCCATTTAATAGTTAATCCTAGACCTTTCTTTAAAGGGGTTCTCTGTCGATTTGGTAAAATTTTATCAATTTTGTCATTAGAAAGATGTTTTTCCTTCGCGCCCACATATTTTTTTGTATCATAGGTGATGACAGAAGCTTTCACATCAATAATTTCACAAATCATCTCAGCAAATTCTCTTATTGTATGTTCTTCTCCAGCACCTATATTTACAAGATCATTTTCTAAAATTCTATCTAAGGCCAATAGCGCTTTTACAAAATCATCAATATATATTAGCTCCCTTTTCTGATTTCCATCGCCCCATACTACAATGTCTGTTTTGTTGTATTTATAATTAAGTATTTTTTTAATTAAATCGAAAATAAAATGAGGCTGCTTTCCATTTGAAAAGTAATGAGGCCCGTAAAGGGTCGAGGGAATCACAGTTAGATATTTGAGGCCAAATTGCTTATTCAGGCTTTTTTGGCCAATGAGAAGCATTCTTTTGGTCATGGCATAAGTAAATAAATCTTCAAGTGGTTCTCCTTTCAAATAATTTTCTTCTATCAGTGGCATTCCATCTGCATAAGAGCAGCTTGTTCCTATACTAATCAATTTTGCTTGATGTTGTTCATTGAGCCACCACTCTAGAATATGGGTGTTCATTTGCTGATTGATAAGCCATTGTTTTCCAGGATTATATAAAGAAAAATATCCAGCTTGGGTCCATGTTGCCAAATGAAATATACGATCATATTTCATGTGATTATTAAAAAGCCTTAAGGAATTCTGTTTAGTTAAATCAGCATCTTTTGAACTTAAAGCCGTTATTTGAACTCCAGCCTCTTGTAATTCTTTGGAAAGAAATCGTCCTAAAAATCCACTTGCGCCTGTAATGAAGACATTCATTCTTATTTTTTTTATCTCCTCCTTTGAGCTATTATCAGAATTTCCCCTTTTTTCCCCAGGATATTACATTGATATAGATTAATTTCAACTTCAGAATGGTCCGGGCTTTGAAGGAGGCGAGAACGAAGTATTAACCCAAAACTGAGGGGGCATAGTGTACTTTTGATTTTGCTTTAACACAGGGAAAAACTTCTTGTCTTACCGGGGCAACATTCATTACTGTAGGGATTGATGAGAGTCCTTTTTATTACTCCTAGCCATAATGTGACTATTGGACTTAATCAAGGGGTTGCTATTCTTTCGTCTCTTTTAAAAAAGGATGGACATGAAGTTCAATATATCCTGATTCACGATCGTATGGGGTATAAGTGGTCAGAATGGCAGCACTGGCTTTCCAGAAAACTGGAAGAGTTTAACCCTCATCTTATTGGTCATTCTGTCATGACTCCTCAATATAAATATACCCGAATTTTGGGAGCGTTTATCAATCAGCATTATCCTGATATTGTTCAAGTTGTGGGCGGCCCTCATCCTTCACAATATCCGAATGAAGTTTTTAATGAGGGTTCTGAGTTTATCGACCTTATTTGTTTAGGAGAAGCAGATTATGCTTTCCCACAGTTTCTTAAAATGAACCCAGAGGAAAGCATGGCGGCTCGAACCTATAGAACAGACATCAGAAATTTGTGGTTTAAATTTGATGATGGCAGAGTGGTTAAAAATCCAAATGATATCTTTGTAGATTTATCCAAGCTTCCTCCAGAGGATAAATCGGTTTTTGATTTAGATAAATATATTTTAGAAAAGGGGAATCAAATTGAAGTGACGGTGGGACGAGGATGCCCTTATAAATGCACCTATTGTTTTAATGAGTCTTATTTTGATTTATATAAAAAAGATAATCCTATTTTAAAAATCAAAGATTTTTTAAGGTTTAAAGACATGGATGTTATCTTTGAAGAAATTCATGAAGCGCTAAAACTTTCTAAAATTCCCATTCGGGCTTTATCCTTTGTAGATGATAATTTTTTGATTAATAAAGATTTTTTGGAAAAGTTTTGTTTACGTTATAAAGAAGAAGTGGGATTGCCTTTTGTTGTGAATGTTCATCCGTTGACTTTGAATGAATACAAGGGAAAACTCATTGGAGAGGCTGGAGTTATTTCAATGCGTTTTGGAGTAGAGGCTGGAAGTGAACGACTTCGAAAGGATATTTTGGATCGCCAGACACCGGAAGTAGCTATTCATCGAGCCTTTGATATTGCACGAAAGTTTAATGTGATGCCCAGTTCTTACAATATGATTGGAATTCCTACTGAAGCCAAAGATGAAGTTTTAGAAACGTTGAAGCTCAATGGACGCTTATCTCCTGATGTAGTTAAAATTATGACTTTTTATCCTTTTCATGGAACAAGGCTTTATGAATTTTGTGTAAAACACAACCTCATTGATTGGGAGAAAAAAGAAAAATTAGATAATTATGATTCCGGAACCTGTCTTAAATTTTCTCTTGAGCATCAATTCTTTTTGGAAAAAATTCAGGTTATCTTCCCATGGTATTTAAATGTGTTTGGTGGGTATGATGTGTTAGGACTTTACCAGAGAAACATTGATGATATTTTAAGCATGACGGAAGAAGAATGGGAAGTATTTAAGTATGAGGAAATCTCCCAATCTCTTAATCAAGAAATGGAACAAAGAAATTTGATTCATTACCGTACTCATTTTAATCGAAGTATCGCGATTAAAGTTCCGACTTTTTGGGAGAGGAGTTCGTTGCAAAGACAGCATGAAATTGCCGATCCCGGTGAACAGACGCAATAATTTAAAGAAAGTTATTGACTTGTTTTTTAATTTTAGTTAAATCTTCTTCCATCGTTGTGTTGGGAGCCTTCTTAAATCCTAACTAAAATTTAAATTAGACTTAACCAAAGGAGTACTTTATGAAAAAAGGTATTATTCTAGGTTTCTCCCTTTTTCTTTCTCTTTTTGTTTCTTTAGTTCACGCAGATCACCAGTGGAATGAAGTCCACGGGGTTTATTCTTCTTCCCATCCCTACCATCCCAATGGTGTAGAAAAAATTCGGATTACACATCTTGGGGCAACCCATATGCGGGTGCATTTTTCTTATATTGAAACAGAACGAAATTACGATTTTGTAGAAGTTTATGATAATTATGGACGGCGAGTAAATCTTTATACAGGTTGGTATAATGGTCCGCAATGGAGCGAACCTGTTCAGGGAGATACAATCTGGGTTGTTTTAAGGAGTGATGGTAATACTCAATATTATGGTTTTGATATTGATGCGTATGCTTATGTGGGGGAATTTATGCCTCCCCTTCCTCCGCCTCAACCTCCACTGCCGCCCCGTCCACCCGTTCCTCCTGTGCCCCCTGTGCCTCCTCAGCCGCCTCTTCCAACTCATGAAGTGATTTCAGTAGATGGTTTTGCCAATCATGACATTGAAAATCGTACGATTAGTTTTCACGGACGAGCTTTGGGATTTTATCCCAGAAACGGTACCGTTCGTATTTCATCTCCGGATGGCATGCAAACGCTCGTTGGACTGACCACCAATGGAAATTTTTTCTCGACTGGAGTGATTACGCTTCCTGAGGGGATAGTTACGACCGTTGAGATTATTCTTCAGTCCACCGATGGCAGGTGGTTTTCAACCTCAGGGTATGCCAGATCTCGAAATCCAGGATACCGGGGATTTACAGAAACAATAAGAATTCGCTAGTGTCGCGACACTAGAAAAGGGGGTGTGTATGAAACGATGGAGTTGGTTAGGCTTTGTATTGTTGTGGAGTGTTTTACCTGCCTGGGCTTCAGATGATACGACGGCCATTCCACCGGATGCTCCTCACGCGATTTTAGTTCGAAGTCAAGATCAAAACACCTTGGAAGTAAGGCTTTCTAAAAATTTATTTCGAACCGAATATCGCGAAGAGTGGCATACACACCCTCACACTGGGGATCACCATGCGGGTCATGATTCCTCAACTTGGTATGAGACCTATGAAGAGCAAGAACAATATTGTCATGAAGTAGAATATTGGGTGTCAGAACCCTATTGGGATACTGAAACTTATCAAGAGTGGTATTGTAACAATCAAGGTTATTGCCAGTGGATCTGGAGAACAAGACCTGTCTTACGTTATCGCCAAGTTCGAAGAGTAAGATGTGAATGGCTATGGAGAACTGTGACAAAAATAAGATTGCGCACATTTAATGAACTGCACGCTCATAGTGTCCCTGTCCAAGTCTATGATCGAACGGTTGAAAAACATGTTGTAGTAAATTGGCCTCCCGAGGCTAGATTAAATCCAGGAGAAACGGAAACCTTAAAAGTTTCTTTTGATGGAGAAAGGGTTTCGCTTCGACCGTCCAGTTCTTTTTATCTCTATCGAGAGCTCAATCGTGAAGACAATCGAAACGAGGTTACGATTACCTTAGGCGTGGGGACGTTAGACAAAGAAGAATATGGAAAGGCTTCGATTGCTGGATTGCGTTTGAAAGGAGAATTTGATCAAGCCGCGTTGCATTTTGTCGATGAGAAGCCTTTCTATCGTGTGGATACGAGATACTCTTTAGAGGTGGTGGATGAAAATGGAAAAGCTGTTGTTTCAAATGTTGACATTCCACTCGAAGAAGCCAAGGGACCTCTAAGAACGTTTGCGCTCCCATTAGTCCCTGGCCAAGGACGCCTTGGACAATTTGTTTCGGAGTATTTAAAGGGATATGTGGATTATACTCTTCGTCTCAGAGTTGTCCGCCAATCCCTGCTCTTTGAAGGAGGCAAAGTTGAATTTACACTTGAAGCCAAACGAAAAGGGGTGCTGGACAACTTTCTTTTTGGACGCTCTTCAATTGGAGATTTTCGATTGGTTCGAGAAGGTGGAAATGTTTATTTAAAGCTTTTGGATGCCAAAGCAGATCAGGAAAAAGTGAATGTCCACTATTCTCTTAAGATTCATCGAAAAATAGCGTGGGTTTCAGATCATGTGGCAGGCCGAGCCCAATGGGCAGGCGATGGAACGCGAGAGATGACCTATCTTTTAAGAAAAGGAGAACCCAATCCCGCGGCTTTGGGGCTTCGCGAGAATTTAGAAAAAGGGACAACGTACGATGTGCGTTTGCGAGTCCTTCGGGAAAGCCCGCTTTTTACAGGAGGACAGGTATCTTTTGAAATCAATAAAAAAATAGAGCTATAAGTGTTTTATTTTATAGAAGTCGCAGGCCAAATATGTTTTTTCAATAGTTGAATTCTTCGGCTGTAGACCGTGGATCTCCAAAAATGTCCACACCGCCAATCGTTAAAAGAGCTCGCTGTTTGACGTGATTGGTTGTATGCAGTGCTCGAGCTCGAAGCATGTTGGTAGTTCTGACAAAATACCCATCCGGCCGGCCGCCTGTATACATATAATTAAAAATCACAACTTGTTCTGTTGGATTGGATCTTAGTGTGTTGGAAAAATTTAAATCTGTAAATCCTCCTGTAATGGCAGCATCTTCAAAAAACGATTGAGGAAGGGCTGCGGCGGCATGACGAAAAACTCCATGGGGCAGGCGGCTGCCTACAGGAACAAATCTTTCGAAAAAAGGATCATAAAAATCAGCGCTATCTAGAACAAATCCTCTGTCATCGAGTCCTCCCGCAATGAGTACCGCATCATCAGCCGCGCTTTCAGGCGTTTTATTATCAATATAAGTAGCCGTATGATATCGCCTAGCATCAGACATGCGATTTGGGACAGGGGTGAACGTCAATGTTACAGGGTCAAAAATTTCACCCGTATCTGTAGCTCCAAATTGAGTGTTTCCACCAGCAATTAAAACTTTTCCTGTTTTGAGAGCTACGGCAGTATGTTCTTCACGGGCGATAATGAGACGATCATTCACATATGTGAATCTTCCTGTGCCAGGATCAAAAATTTCAGCTGTGGATAAAATGGCGCCGCTGTTATTTTGTCCACCCACAATCAAAAAATGTCCGTAAAAGAAAGATGAGGGATCAGTAATTTCTGTAATAGTATGATTTTTTCTCGGAACTTTTAAATTTCCAAGGTTACTTATGAAGTAATCGGAATTAGGATTATAGGGAGAAGCGGGGACATAGACATCGGCAGTTGCTGAGACAGAAGGGCCAAAAATATCCCCCGATTGACCCCCGACAATAACGATAGATCCACGGGGAGCATAGGCGCCTCCTGATGTTGTGACGAGCGCTTGAGCATGAAGAGCGCGAGGTTCAAAAAGGTCAGCTTTAATAGGCATTCCTGCAACATCCAGCGTATTTCTGGTATAGACATCATAGGTGAATACATTTTGAGAAGGAGTTAATCTTGATTCGTATCCTCCTGAAACAACAACTTTTTGACCATCTTCTGTGACAGTAGCTTGATGACTGTGATGTCCTTCTGGAATGGAAGTTAAAAGACGAGGATCGGGTGGGCCAGGAGGGCTCCAACGACGCTCTCTCCCATCACAGGCTGTTATGAGAATTAAAAGAGCCAGCGATAAAAAATAAGGGTAATGATTTTTAATGATATTTCCCTCCTCGCAGGATGCCAATTTCAGCAACATATATGCCAAGATGTAGACGGTAATGCAAGGCTGTTTTTTTCCTCTCACATTTCCATTCATTTTTTTAACTTGAAATCCAAAAAAGCTTCTGGCATAAAGATTGCTTACTTTTTAATCACCTATGGATATACGAAAGTGTTTATTTCTCTTATTTTACTTAATTTTTCCTCTTTTTAGTTTTGCCGCAACTCTCAAAGACGATGCTTATGAATTAGAGATTACCTATCGAAGAGAACAAAAAGAAGAAGAACCCCGAAAACTCCATTTAAAACTGAATGCCTCTGGACTTCAACCCATTCGGCTTTTTTATTCTAAAGATAAGATTCACAAAGAGGATGCCTCGCAGTTTATTCAAGTTAGGATCCAGGATGTTCGATCCTTGACCTTTGTGGGTTCTGAAACAAATCAACCTCTTTTAGAAACCGTTATTGTTTCAGACCAAGGAGCAATTTTGATGGGATATATCGAAACTGAAAATAGCTTGATCTCCGCTTCTGTGAACTCTCTAGGGTTGTTTAAGTCGATTGAACAGGTCTTATTTGTAACGGATGAGGAAGAAGACAAGGAAGATTCTACAAATTATTGTTTAGAATATGCGAAAGAATATGTGTGGAAAGGCATTCAGGAGTCTGATTTTGTTCGCTATCACGTGAGTGAGCTTAGGCCAATGAAAGCGACAGAAGATCCAGAGGATCAAAAAACGCGTTTAGAACCGTATGAATATGAAATGATTTATAAAGTTGTAAAAGTGAATGAAGGGTCGCTAACTCAAGATTCTGTAGATATTGAAATCACAACCCCTGAAACCGTAGAGCCTCTTCGTAAAACCTTATCGTGGAAAGAATATCCTTCGTTTAAAGTGAAAAAAGTTTTGCCCATGAAGAAAACAACATCGGAATTTGTAACAGTGCGGGATTTGGCGCAGAGGAAATCTATTACAACTCAGACTTTTGAACTGGAAGTAGAAGATGAAACAGGAGAAACTCTTGTTTTGTCTCTGGATCCTTCCTTGTTTCCCCTTGTTTATCTCAATGGAATCAACGCAAGCGTGCGGGTAAGAAATCAAAAAGATGAAGTTATGCAAGCTGTTGTCGAGACCAGTCGTTTTAAATTCGATCAAGGAAAAGAAGAATTGGCACATTTGACTCCAGCTCAGCAAGAGGTTTTGGCAACCCAAGTTATGACCTATTCTTCTGATTTTTTTACTACTCTCAAAGACAATAAACTGACAAAAGAGACGATAGATCAGTTCATTGCCATGGATGAGCTTTTTATAGCGCTGGACGGATTTCCTCAGTCCTTTGAAGCTGAAAGAACTTTGGAAAACATCATAGAAGAAATGGAGCAAACGATTGATCAGCGTTTTAATACGTTGGAGAATGATCTCTCACTTTGTTTGGAACAATTGGCCAATATGGATCATGACTTAGCCGTTTTGAATGGGGAATTAGCGCGGGATCCCAACTCTACTGAGGCCAAGAAAAAAATTGCTCAACTTACTTTTTTGCGACGAGATTGGGTGAGTAAATATGAGATGTTAGAACGATTGAAAGCAGCGGATCGCGAAAGATTAAAACAAGAACAAAGAAGGTTATATACCGAAGGTTTCAATCGAGAGCAACAAAGTCGGCGCAATGTCCTTGCCTATGAAGTGACCCGATTTTTCCAAGATGAGATTGCTTCTGGAGTAACTTGGGATCAAGTGATGCAGGCCAGTCAATTTACGCTTCTTTCTCCCACCCACGCTCTTATTTCTTTCCTCAACTCTTCTGTCAAAATCCACCTCAAGCTCCACACTTCTCAGTGGAAGATTTGTGCGATTGTTGACTCTCGTCCAAATTAAGGAACAGTTCTATACCATTCATGCGAGCTGGTGCTCGCACTGGTATTTTCAATAGAGGATCTTCTTAAGATATTAGGGGGTAAGCTGTTTCCAAATTGCCCCATACTGTGTTCATATCGTATGGATTTGGCGGCAGAAGGATAGGGGATATTTAATTTTTTTCGTGCTGTTTTTTCACTGAGGTCTCTTAGGCGTACGAGTTCCTCGGGAGAGAGTGCGTCAGTATAAACATAGGATTGATATCCTCCATTAGGATCCCCTTTATAGTATTTGGCAGTTTGCATATAATCGACTTCATAGCTATAAAGTCGATCTCCTTTAAACTCATAAACCCAAACACACTCTTGTTCATTATACAATCTCGCGTCATCGTAATAGGGGGTGCCAGGATAGGTTGTGATAATGGTCATGTCAAAATCATCTGGTTTTACTTCTAATAACCAGTCCAGTGTTTGCTGGATTGTCTCTGGAGATTCTCCTGGATGCCCAAAAGACATGAGCGCTTTTACTTTTAATCCATGTCTTTTTGCAATTTCCATGCACTGCGTATTTTCTTCTCGCGTAGCTCTTTTATTGATGTTGCGAAGGATCAGAGGAGAGCCGGATTCAAAGCCTACCAGTATCCATCGAAAGCCTGCTTCGTACATAGCTTTAGCTTGTTCATCCGTAAAGAGTTGCGACTTAATAAAACCACGAAGCCTAAACTCCGTATGCTCTCTTTTTTGCAATTCTGTAATTCCATTCATAAGCTCAACCATTTTAGGATTTACATTAAGCTCATCATCGTAGAGCATAAATCCTTTTATATGGTAGGTGCGATACATGTGTCGTATTTCTTCTATGATGTTTTGGGAGGTTCTCATTCTAATTCGTCTTAGATAGGGAGAGTAGCGCCCTCCACAAAAACCACATTCATAAGGACATCCCAATTGAGCAATAAGACTCAAAGCTCGAATACCATCAATGGTGTATTTATAGCTATCCACATCGACCAAATGACGAGCAGGAAAAGGGAATTCATTGAGAGCAGCATTTTTTAGGAAAAGCGTTGTTTTGGGATCATCCGCGTCAATATAAGAAGGCGCGTTTTTTTTCAAGGCTAAATGAATGGCAAGCTCGCCATCTCCGGCAACCAAGATATCAAACTGTTTTTTTAAACTTTCAAACGCAAGATGCGCTCTACCATTTGTGATAGCGCGCGCGCGTTCCCTTTTTAAAGCGGCAGCTACCAATGTTACATGGGGGCCCCCTAAGATGATTTTAGTATTTTTATTTTGGGATCGAATGGCTTTGGCGATTTTAAATGCCGCGGGAAGCTGAGGGGTCGTGGCTGTTAAACCAAAGAAATGACTTTGGGTTGTTGCTGTGTGGAGAGTAATAGCCTCTTCATAGTTTTCTACTCCAGAAAGATCAACGACTTCAACAGTGTGTCCACATTTTTCCAGCACGGCAGCAACTTTAAGAATCCCTAGAGACATAAAAACCCGTTCATCTAATAAAAAGACAGATGGAGGAATAATAAGTACTATGGATTCTAGTAAAGTATTCATTACTATTTAATTCTTTACTTCATTTCTAACAATTTCCCAATATTTCGTCCATTTTAAAAAATGTTCAAAAGCATAGAGCATTGAGAACAGGATCCCCACGATTCCGTCTTTATAGCCTCCTTTGACAACGGCTAGTTTCCAAAACATTTTGGCTGGTTTATAGAATAAGTTCCGTCGAACTTCTTTCCAAGATAAAATGCCCTGTGTTTCAAAGAGTTCTTGAGCGGCAAGGGTGGTGTAGCGGTTTTGTCTGCTCATAAATTCAGAGATAGTATTAAAAGGATAATGTTCAATTTCCGCTTCTAAAGTGCCAATATTTCCATTTACTTTTAGTCGTTCGTGAACCAATCCGTAAAAATGAGCAAATTCTTTTAAATAAAGAATATGAATATAATGATACCAAGGTCCCTTTTTAATGCAATGACCTAAGAAAAAGTTTTTTCTTCGAGTTTTATAAGCTCGAAAAGAGGAGGAGTTGCGAATCGTTTCAAACTTATCTTTGAAAGAGGAAGGGACAATTTCATCCGCGTCAATTTGCAAAATCCAGTCACTTTGAGCTTGGTTAGCCCCGAAATTTCGGTCATCAGAAAAGTTTTTGAAGGGGCGGCTGAATACTTTGGAAGTATACTTTTTGCAAATAGCAAGAGTATTGTCTGTGCTTTCACCATCGACAATAATAATGTCATCTGCCCATCCATGGACGCTTTTCAGGCAATTTTCAATTTTGTCTTCAACATTTTTAGTCAAGACAACGACCGCCAGTTTTTTGCGGAGAAGATTAGCTGCCATGGGAGGTGTTTTTAATACTTAGGGTGGAGATGACTTGATTGAGTATGGGATGCGGATTTAGTTCCTTCAGGCATATTTTGTTTTGACAGTGAGGCATAGAAAAATTTTTATAGC
>JACPST010000169.1 GCA_016193165.1 Deltaproteobacteria bacterium | reverse complement strand
TGACGCTCCCCCTTCTATCTTTACGCCAAATCTCCAAATCTTTTGGAAAGGTCTGTGTCTTAGAAGACATTTCTTTTGAGGGACAGCCTGGAGAAATTGTAGCCATGGTCGGAGAAAATGGCGCAGGCAAATCTACCCTCATGAACATCATCAGCGGCGTGTGGCCTTATGGAAGCTTCTCTGGAAATTTAAAAATCTTAGGAGAAACAGTGCGGTTTCTTTCACCTAAAGATGCTCAAAACAAAGGAATTTCCATTATTCATCAAGAACTTCACTTGGTTTCTGAGCTTTCGATCGCAGAAAATATTTTTTTAGGAAGAGAACCTCATCGTTGGGGAATCATCGATTGGCAAGCACTTTTTAAAAATACGCACGCCCAGCTTAAAGAACTTGATCTTCCCCTTTCCCCCAAAACAGCCGTGAAACACCTGAGCGTTGGAGAAAAACAACTGGTTGAGATTGCCAAAGCTTTAAGTTTAAAAGCTCAAATTTTGATCTTAGATGAACCTACTTCGGCACTTACAGAAAAAGAAACTCAAAAGCTTTTTAAAGCTCTCAAAAAATTAAAAGAAGAAGGAGTGTTGTGTCTTTATATTTCCCACAAACTCTCAGAAGTTTTTGAAATTTCAGATCGCATTTGCGTCTTACGAGATGGAAAACTGGTTTCGTCTTATCAAACTCCCCAAACCACTTCGGACCAGGTCATTTCAGATATGGTCGGCAGAACCATTTCTGAAATTTTTCCTGAGCGGAAAATCTCTTTAGGTAAAGAAGCCCTGCGCCTTACTCATTTAAACTGTAGAGATGAAAATGGAAATCCTATTTTAAAAGATATTTCTTTGAGTGTCCATGAAGGAGAAATCTTAGGCATCGCGGGCATCATGGGAGCAGGCCGTTCTGAGCTCATTTTCACTCTGTTTGGAGCGACACCCTTTTCTATAGAAGGAGAACTTTCTTTATTCGGACGCTCTTTTCGCCCCGCCTCTCCCAGGTACGCCATTGAAGCAGGCCTTGCCCTTTTGACAGAAGATCGAAAACTTTCGGGCATGATTCCACAACGCCCCATCCGAGATAATATGACGCTTGCTTCTTTAAAACAATTTTCAAATCAAAAAATAATTAATGGCAAACAAGAAGAAACACGAGTTGAGCGTTTCATCACCCAATTTAAAATCAAAACTCAAAACCAAGAAACGGAAATTGTTCATTTAAGCGGGGGCAACCAACAAAAAGTATTATTGGCAAGATGGCTTCTTACAAAGCCCAAAGTTTTATTCCTGGATGAACCTACACGAGGAGTGGATGTGGGAGCCAAAGCTGAAATTTATCATTTGATTGGCGAGTTGGCTTCTCAAGGTGTCGCCATCATTCTTATTTCTTCAGAACTGCCGGAAGTTTTAAAGCTTTCAGATCGTATTGCTGTGTTAAACCAAGGAAAACTCACAGGTATTTTAGATCACACCCTTGCAACCCAAGAAAAAATAATGAGCTTAGCCACATGTTAAAAAAACATTCGACACTCCTCATTTTACTTTCTTTAGCCCTCCTCTTAACCCTTCTCACAGATGGCATTTTTATAAGCCCTAGAAATCTTACAAATCTGACACGGCAAATTTCTCTTAATGGAATTTTAGCCGTTGGCATGACGCTGGTCATTCTCATTTCAGGCATTGATCTTTCCGTAGGCTCTGTTGTGGCATTGGCGGGGATTGTCGTCGGGGTTTCTCAATCTCACTGGGGATTGGAAAGCTGGGGAATTTGGGGGACTTTGGGTTCGATACTGCTTGCAATTGCTGTTGGAGTTCTCTGCGGATTTTTTAATGCGTATTGGATGGTGAAACACAACATCACTTCTTTTATCACAACCCTAGGCATGATGGTCATTGCCAGAGGACTCGCTCTCATTTTTTCAGGAGGCATCGCGATTGCTCCTATGAGCACTGAACTTCAGGGAATTGGGAATGGATATATCCCTCCCGTGGCTTCTTTAATTTTAATAGGGCTGATGTTTGTAAGCTGGATTTATATTTCTTGGAACAAACTCATTCAGAGGCCTTTTATTCTTTCTCAAAAAACGGGACAAGTTTCTTTTTCAACCCTGCTCATTCTCATTGGATTTTTATCTTTAAGCTATGTCTTTTTTAGTTATCGGGGCATTCCCATACTTTTTTTGTATTCATTGTCATGGGAGGGCTGGCTGGCTTAAGTGGGCTCATCCTCACGTCACGTCTCAATGGGGCCATCCCCACGGCTGGAAATTTATTTGAACTGGATGCTATTGCCGCGGTCGTCATCGGAGGCACAAGCCTTATGGGAGGTATAGGCACCATTGGGGGATCAATTCTAGGCGCTTTTATTATTGGAACACTCAATAACGGTATGAGTCTTATGAATGTCCCCACATTTTATCAAATGGTCATTAAAGGACTCATCATTATATTGGCTGTTCTTTTTGATTCCCGTTCAAAACAAAACAAATGAAATTCTTTTGGCTTGGGTCGACGACCCTTCATTGGATGGCTCTTGTTCTTGTCTTTCAAATGACTTGGCAATTAGCCTGGGCTTTGGAAGCGCCAGGCCGGCCAGGACTTCCTCCCCATTGGGCTTCCGCTCAAAAAATGGGAATTGGCACATCCTATGAAGCGTATGATCTGGATGGAAGATACTCTCCCCACTCTCGGACAGCCCCCATTTCCCGCGTGTGGTTTACGCTGGCAGATGGCGTTTTAACAGAGACCTATTTTCCCACCATTGACACGGCTCAAACCCAAAGTACCCAACTCCTCATTACCGATGGTAAAACGTTTTTAGAAGAAGAAAAAAATGGCATCCACACGATAGAATGGCTGAGCCCCAAAGCTCCGATTTTTCGTGTCATCACTCAAGACACTCAAAATCGCTACACCCTTATAAAAACTTTTTTCACACATCCTGAAAAAAACGTTGTTTTTATTCAGTATGAGATTCAATCTCATGTCTCCGCCTTAACCTTTTATCTTTGTCATAATCCTCGCGCGCTCAATGGGGGCTTTGGAGATCATGGAAAAATTATGGATCAAGCCTGGATGGCGCAAGAAGAAAACCATGTTCAAGTTTTAAAAACATCCATCCCTTTTGTATCTTCTTCAGTTGGGTTTTCTGGCGTTTCAGATGGTCTCACGCAACTTAAGAAAAATTTTTCCATCACCAACTTTTATGACAGCGCCTCCAATGGCCACATTCGTTTTGTCGGAGAACTCCCTAAAATAGACTCCCTTTCTTTAACCGTAGCTTTAGGATTTGGCTTTACCCCCAAAGAAACTGCAGAAACTACTCAAAAAGCCCTTCAAGAAAACGCTGAAAAACTCAAAAGCCAATATAGTCAAGAATGGCATTCTTATTTTAATAAGCTTTTAGATCTCTCTCCCTTTTCTCAAGATCAAGGTAAAGAATTTTATACCTCTACCATTCTTTTAAAAGCTCATGAAGACAAAACTTATGAAGGGGCCATTGTGGCTTCTCTCTCTATCCCATGGGGAGATAACTTTGAAGGAAATAACTTCAATCTTCAACTTTATTCCACTACGCGCGGCACAGGAGGCTATCATTTGGTGTGGCCTCGCGATCTTTTCCATACCGCGCGAGCTTTCTTAAGCGTTCATGACATTGACACCGCTAAAAACTGTCTTCGATTTTTAAAAAAAATACAATATGGAGATGAAGCAGGAACATGGAATTTTGCTCCCCGCGTGATTCCCAAACAAGGCGCGTTTCCTCAAAACACGTGGGTAGATGGAGAGCCTTTTTGGCAAGGACTTCAAATGGATGAAGCGGCTTTTCCGATTATTTTAGCCTGGCACTTGTGGCAGGTGGGCGAGTTAAACCTCGATGAATATTGGCCCATGATTGAATCCGCGGCGCATTTAATTGCAACCTCAGGGCCGTGGAGCGAACAAGAACGGTGGGAAGAAAATTATGGCATTTCTCCTTCGACCGTTGCCGCAGAAATTGCAGCATTGATTTGCGCCTCTGATTTGGCGCTGGCCAAAGGGGATCAAGAAGCGTCGCAATTTTGGGTTCAGACGGCGGATCAGTGGAGCTTAACTCCTGGAGACAATGTTGAAGCTTGGACCTTTACGACTTCTGGAATATGGGGAAATGGAAAATACTATCTTCGATTAGATGGAGCCAGTCTCACCTCGAAGCTAGAGCCCGATTATTTGGCGATTTGGGATCCCAATGACACAAAAAAAATTGCACTGGCCAATGCAAGCGGCATTTACATGGAAAAAGAAATAATGGATGGTGGATTTTTAGAATTGGTACGATACGGTGTTCGTTCTGCCACCAATGAATTTATTTTAGACTCTCTTCCAGAGCTAGACGAAAAAACAAAAATCATAACTCCCTTGGGTCCCGCGTGGTATCGCTATTTATATGATGGCTATGGAGAAGAAGGCCAAGGACGGCTTTGGACTTTTTTAACAGCTGAACGAGCTCAATATGAATTGGCTCTTCTTTTAAAACGAAAAGCGAATCCCAAAATTATTTCCAGCACGCTTGACACCTACATTCGAACTCTCGAAAATTTTGCCAATGAAGGACATCTGTTCCCAGAGCAAGTATGGGATCAAGGCGCGCATATTGGAGAAGGCACAGGCTCTGCCACACCACTCATTTGGACCCATGCGGAGTATTTAAAACTTTTGCGCTCCAAAGCAGATCAAAGCCCTTTTGATCTGATCCCCATCGTCTATCAACGATACAAAGATTATTAACAGGATGGGGCAATTACTTATTTCTTATTTTCTAGCGTATGATCTTCGATGACTTCTAAGGTCCGAAAAGAATTGATCCACTCGTGATTAGGGTATGAGGAATTGGTATAGCCGTAACTTGTTTTTGTCACCCAATAAAAATTATTTTGGGACCAATGATTTCCTTCCAAAACAGGCTCATCTGAAACGGCCATGCCAAAACGATATTGGCCGGGCTTTAACATCCCGGGTTTGAGTTCAAAACGATACACATCGTTATTTCCTTCATCTCGAACATAATGCATGGGAAAAAAAATGTCTTGAGGAACATCCACATAAAATCTGACATGAATTCCTTGACCTTGTCCTTTACTGTCTGTGACCAAAGGCTTATACACCGAAACAAAAAAGTGAAGAGTTTGGGCTTCTGAAACCACTAAGGGATCCACGATCACACGTTGCCGCAAATTCTTTAAGCAAAAAAAATCTCCCGCCCATGGAATTGAAGCGGCAAGAGGAAATGAAACGACGTTTAAAATAAAAGCAAAAACAGCGATCTTCATACATTATTTTCTACTTGACACTCCTATCGTATGCAAGCATATATAACATCATATTTTATTCAAAAAAAAGGGGGGGCTTAATGGGCTCACAAAATATCTTTAAAGCGGTTCGACTGATGGCGATCATTAGTCTGATTTTTGTTTTTGGTGGAGCTGAAAAATGTAATTGGTTTGCGCCCAAAATAAAACTTCCAGATGTAAAACTCACATTTGGTGATCCTGTAACCCTTTCCATCCCTTTAAAAGGTCAAGAAATTCTCGTAGGAATTAAACTCGATATCCCTGACTTAGAAGGTTCTTTTGTAGAACTGATCCCTCAAGCAGGCAATACCCCTGCTTCTGTATTTTTATCTGTCCCTGCAAAAGCATTTGATAACCCGCCTTTTAGATTAAGAGACCCCGGAACATTACCTGACGGACGTCCTCTTCCTAAAATTGCCGATGGAAAGCTTCCCGCTGTTGCGTTGGCCGTCCCTCAGCGAAATAATATTGTGTTTTATTTGGGACTAGAAGTTGCTGGAATTTTTGTTCCTACCAAAAGTAAAGAACCCGATGTTCAACTTACACTTCCTATTTCAGATAACGCAGGAAGAAATATTGGATTTATTACACGCATTCCTCAATCAAATGGAGATAACGGCGGGTATTTTGTCTCCTTTAACTGGAATGTAGCCACAACCAATCCACCTCTTGGCGCGGCACGCATTCATGAAGAAGATCTCGCCAATGCGGAATTAGAGGGTATCCCTTATGATATGCGAGACGTCTTTGAGGTAGCTCAATAAATCCAAGCCATGGCAGAAGCACAAAAACAGCAAAAGAAGAAAATCAAGCAAACGCGGCATAAGTCCGCGATCAAAAGAAATCACCAAAATAAGGCGCGTAGAGTTCACAATAAAGCTGCTCTAGCAACTGTTGCTACGGCCATTAAAAAAATAAAAGCTGCCATCCTTAAAAAAGACACAAATTCAGCCAAAGAAGCTCTTGCTCAGGCTGTTTCTTTGATTGATAGAGCCGCGCAAAAAAAACTCATTCACCACCGAAATGCATCCAGGAAAATTTCTCGTCTAACGCTACAAGTAAATACATTAGGCTAACGTATTCCCCCAAAACTGAGGGATTACCCACTTAACAAACTTCAGCAACAAAGCGATACAAAACATTCTTTTTATCGACAGATGTGGTTTTTAAAAGAACATCGACTTGGGAAGCTTTTTTCCAAATCTCTTCAAAAGGACACCGTACCGCTAAGTCACGATACCGTCTAAATTCTTCCCAAAAAAAAGGATGCAGGCCTAAAAGCTTTTGCACTTCCGCGTCAGATTTAGAAGCTCTCCACTCAAGCGCTTTCCAAAGATTCCTTAAAAATCGCACAAGCATAGAAAAAATAAAAATCTCAGATTCTCCCTCCAAAAGAAGCTGTTCTATAAGGGTTAACGCTTCTCTCCTTTTTCGATTGCCAATCGCGTTGGTTAACTCAAAGATAGAATGCGAGCGGGTTGAATATAAAAGTTCTTTGACATCCGCCGCTTCAATTTTAGACTTCTTTCCCACATATAAAGAAAGCTTATTCATTTCCATTTGAACCTGATGAAGATCTGTGCCGCCTTTTTCCAGCAGAAGCATCACAGCCTGAGGCTCGATGAACTGATTATGTTCCCTGGCAATCCAATTGACCCAATAGGGCATTTTAGAATCATACGGCTTTTTAAATTCAAAGACACAACCTGTTTTTTTACAAAATCTAAAAATATCATGAGAAGGTTTTTGATAAGAAACAAAAATAAAATAGTTTCCAGAAGAAGGAGCTTCAATAACAGATAGAATCTCTGTTTGATCTTCCTTAGAAAATCGGTCAGCTTCTTTACAAATAAAAAGTCTTTTGGAAGAAAAAAGAGAAACGTTTTTTACCTGTTCTAAAAAAGATTCTAAACGAAACTCAGAGCCATAATATAAAAAGGTATTTTCTGAAGTTGCTTTTGGCAAAACCTGTTTTTTAATTCTTTCAATGAGCACATCAGAAAAAAAATGAGATTCATCATTAAAAAAATATAAAGGCTCTATTTTTCTTTTAAGCTGACTTAAAAGATCTTCAAAAGGAGTGATCATTTAGAAATCTTCAAACATCTGATCATGCGCTTGCTCCATCAGATACACAGAAATTTTATCAAATGCTTCTCTTTGTTTTGTTTCATTCGCCAACAAATCTTCCGCTGAAGAATAACGTCTGGAATCCGAGAGCGTTCGACTCCAAAGAATTTTTCGATCCTTTTTCCTGAGCAAAGAAACTTCAACTGTAACAGTTGCGCTATATTCTCTGGCTAAAATCTTTGTTCCTCGTTCTTCTAGATTTTTTTCTTGATGAGACGTCGCTTCCAAAGAAAGCTGCGTCACTTTACCTATAATTTCTCCTTCGGCTTGGTCAGGATCTACAACCTGTATAGCTTTACTTTTAATAAATTCATTTCTTAATGCGGAGGTAAAAGTATTTTCAATTCCAGCTTCTTTGGTATGATTTTGAAAGGTAGGGATAAAAATACTTTTGACACCTCCCGGAAGATAATCTTTGACCGTAGAAAAATGATAGCCACAGCCAGATAAACACAGCATCCCTAAAAGAGCGGCTCTTATTTTCATAGTGAGATTGAAAAATAGCATAGCCATTTCCAACATTCAATGACAAAGCTAAGGTTGCTTTTTAAGCGCCCCTTTGATAGATGTCGTATAGAAAAAAGCGAAAAGCTAAAATTGCAGTAAGGAGGAATTTATGGCGAGAGTTACGGTTGAAGACTGTTTAGAAAAAGTCAATAATCGTTTTTCACTTGTTATTCTGGCAACAGAAAGAACAAAACAATTGTTAAAGGGATCGGAAGCCCTCATCCCTACCACCGGCAATAAGCCCGCAGTCATGTCCCTACGGGAAATTGCCGCGGGAAAAGTCTATTTTTTGAATGAAGATAAAAAAGACTCTGCATGAACAAGCCAGAGTCGGTTCACGCCGTCCTCGAACATTTTTTTTCAAAAAAAGGATGGAGTTCTAAGCTCAAAGAATATCGTATTTGGACACATTGGCCGGCAGTCGTCGGCCCAAAACTTTCCCACAGATGTCACCCCTTAAAACTTCAAAATCTTGTTCTAACCATTGGAGTTTCAAATTCTACCTGGTTAACCCAGCTTCAATTTATGAAGCTGGAACTCATTGAAAAAGTTAAAGAAAAGTTACATATCAACCTCAAAGATATTCTCTTTAGAATTGACTCTCCCCTGCCTTAAAGGCAGGGGAATCGTCCAAATTCAAGAATAGCCCTCATCAACCGATAAATAAGAAGTAAGTGACAAAAAACGTCAACTTGTTTAAAGTATAGGTAGTTTAAGGGACTAAGGCTTAAACAGATTAAAATAAAAACAAGTAAAATCAAAGACTTAAAAAATAGCAGCGTGTTTTATTTTGGCATTTAGCTTGCATTTAAAAAGGAATGATGAATCCTATTTTTAAAAGAACATTTTTTTTAACCCTCATAGCTTTGTTTTTGACTCCAAGAGGTTTCGCGCAGACTTCCTCCTTAAAGATTACAGATTTTCAAATGCATAAAAATATAGAACGAGGGGAAATATCTCAATTTTATCAATATGTTTTTAAAGAATACCAAACATCTTCTTACCCTTTTTTGTCTCCCCTCGATCTAACAGCTTCTTTAAGCGAGAAAATATCTCAACAAAAAATAGAAAATTATTCTAGCCGAGATCATCTAAAATCCATAGGGTCTCATATACGATCCTTTCTCAGAGATAGTGTAAGCAGCGCCTATGCAATAGCCCAAGCAGAAGCTGCGCCTCTCTCAGAAATAACCTTGATCTCCGCCCCCTTATTAAAAGGGAAAATCAATGTGCTTGCTCCTGAATTCAAGGCCGGATCGGACTATAT
>JACPST010000168.1 GCA_016193165.1 Deltaproteobacteria bacterium | reverse complement strand
GTGTTCGAGGGAACCCATCTAAAATAAACCCTTGACGACAATCGTATTTCTGTAACCTATTTTTGATAATTCCAATGACAACTTCATCGGGTACCAATTTGCCATCGTTGATAAACTGCTGTGCCTTTTGACCGAGAGCAGATTGACTTTGTATTTCATGGCGGAGAATATCGCCTGTTGAAATTTTTGGAATTTGAAATTTTTTTTCTAAAAGATTCGCTTGGGTTCCTTTGCCAACACCGGGAGGCCCTAAGAGTATTAATTTCATAATCTCTAAAAATTAACCTCTTCGTCCCTTAATACGAATATCTTTCATAAATCCTTCGTAATTGCGGGTCAAAAGATGAGATTCAATTTGTTGAACCGTATCTAAAGCAACTCCAATCAGAATGAGAAGAGACGTTCCTCCAAAATAAAAAGGAACATTCGCTTGGGTGCTCAAAAGAGAAGGAAGCACACACACCGCAGATAAGTAAATGGCGCCACCAAAAGTAATCCGCCCCAGTACGTGATCGATATAATCCGCCGTATTTTGACCCGGACGAATTCCCGGAATAAATCCTCCCCATTTTTTCATATTTTCTGCAATTTCTTGGGGTTTAAAGACGATAGCGGTGTAAAAAAATGCAAAAAACACAATGAGTCCCACATAAATAATCTCATAGAGCAAAGAACCTGGATTTAAAAAGTTTCGAATATTACTGAATAAAGGCAGCGTAATAAATGTGGCGATGGTTGCTGGAAACATAATGAGAGAAGAAGCAAAAATAGGAGGGATCACACCTGAAGTATTGATCTTCAAAGGAAGATGAGTTGCTTGTCCTCCATACATTTTTCGACCCACAATTCGCTTGGCATATTGAACTGGAATTCTTCTTTGTGCTGTCTCCATGAAGATAATACAAGCCACCACAACCCCCATGACGCCTAGAATCAGAAATACTTTAATAACACTCCACTCACCCGTCTTTACAAAATTAATGATATTAAAAAATCCGGTAGGAATCCGAGCTGCGATTCCCGCAAAAATAATGAGGGAAATCCCATTTCCAACTCCTCGTTCTGTAATTTGTTCTCCGAGCCACATAATAAAAGCTGTCCCCGTTGCAAGGGTAATCATGGTCAACAAACGAAATTCTATTCCCGGAACCATCACCACAGAAGCTCCTCCCGGAGCTTGAATATTTTCTAATCCCACACTAATCCCATAGCCTTGGACAAAACAAAGAAGAACCGTTCCATAACGAGTATATTGAGTAATTTTTCGTCGACCTAATTCGCCTTCTTTAGAAAGTTGTTCTAAATGAGGGACAACCACAGTAAGGAGCTGCAGAATAATGGAAGCACTAATGTAGGGCATAATCCCCAGAGAAAAAATAGAAAATCTCTCCAAAGCGCCGCCAGAAAAAAGGTTAAAAAATCCAAAAATCGTTCCTTGAGCCATCTTAAAAAAGACGCTCAAAGCTTGCACATCAATACCCGGGGCTGGAACAAAAACACCAATCCGGTAAACCGCTAAGAGTGCAATGGTAATCAGAATACGTTTTCGGAGTTCAGGCAGTTTTGCTATGCCTTCAATTCCCGCCACCGATAACCTCTACTTTTCCACCTGCGTCTTCTATTTTTTTGTGAGCACTTTGACTGAAGAAATGTGCTTTGATCGTTAAGGGATGTTTGAGTTTCCCTTTTCCTAAAATCTTTACTTTTTGTCGATCTGAAGAAATTAAACCTTCTTTTTTCAAAAGCGTCTGATCAATCACGGCGCCTTTGGGAAGATCTACAAGTCTTTCGATATTTACAATTTGAATCGTTTCTTTATTAAAAGAGACAAATCCTCGTTTTGGAAGACGGCGATGCAGAGGCATCTGCCCCCCTTCAAATGCTGGATGAATAGAACCCCCTGTTCGAGATTTTTGTCCCTTATGACCACGCGTAGAGGTATGACCTCCATGACCAGATCCAGCTCCTCGTCCCAATCGCTTGATATTGCGATTGGCATCTCGACGTCGTTCTAATGTCCCCAACGTAATCATGGTTGCACCTCATATCGGACCCACTGGATCACCTTGTTGATCATTCCTCGAATAGGAGCAGAATTTTCAAGCTCTACACTGCGATGGAGTCGAGAAAGACCTAACCCTCGAAGAGTTAATCTTTGTCTTTGGTTTGCGCCAATCCCACTTCGTACCAGTGTCACTTTAATTTTTTTTCCTTTTTCTTGCTTCGCCATGTTTAAAGTTCTCCAACCTGTTTGCCTCTGAGATCTGCATATTCTTCCCTGCTTCTTAATTTTTGTAAAGCATTCAGCGTTGCTTTTAAAACATTATGAGGATTACTTGCCCCCAAACTTTTTGTTAGGATATCTTGAATCCCTACGCACTCCAGAACTGCCCTCACAGCAGATCCTGCAATGAGGCCTGTTCCTTCTACCGCAGGCTTTAAAAGCACCATTCCTGAACCAAATTTTCCCATCACTTCTTGTGGAATGGTCGTATTTAAAATAGGAACTGTCATTAAATTTTTCTTTGCTTGTTCTTCGGCTTTTCGAATAGCTTCTGGGACTTCATCATCTTTACCAAGTCCAATGCCCACCTTTCCTTTTTTATTGCCCACCACGACTAAAGCCGCAAAACTCAATCGCCGTCCTCCTTTGACCACCTTGGTGCAACGATTAATATGAACGACTTTTTCAACAAACTCTGTATCTTTTTTTAATTCAACTCTTTTTTCTGCCATATACTAGAACTGGAGTCCCCCTTTCCTTGCTGCCTCAGCCAATGCTTTGATGCAACCATGGTATTTATATCCGCCCACATCAAAAACAACTCGATTAATTTTATTCGCTAAAGCTTTTTTAGCAATCGCTTCTCCCACTTT
>JACPST010000152.1 GCA_016193165.1 Deltaproteobacteria bacterium | reverse complement strand
TATTTTTTGGCCTTCAAAATCCAAAGGCGCTAACCGTTTGGATGAGCCATGGAGATCGGATTAAAAAATTGCCTCCAAATTTTATTCCCATTGCACGGTCTTCAAATTCTCCTATTGCGGCATGTAAAAATAAAAACTCTTCACTTTTTGCGCTCCAATTTCACCCGGAGGTTGTTCACACCCCTCAGGGCAGAGATGTTCTTTCTAATTTTATTTTTAAAGTAAGTAAGGCTTCACCCTCCTGGACGATGACATCTTTTATTGAGCACTCCGTTGAAAAGATCAAAAAACAAGTGGGGGGCAACCATGTGATTTTAGGATTAAGCGGGGGAGTGGATTCTTCCGTTACCGCATTTTTGCTTCACAAAGCGATGGGTTTACAGCTTACACTTATTTTTATCAATAACGGGCTTTTGCGTTTGAACGAAGAACAAAAAGTCATTGGTTTTTTTCAAAATAAAGAAAATATGAATTTAAAATATGTCGATGCAAGTCAGAAATTTTTAACAGAGCTCAAAGGTGTGTCTGACCCTGAGAAAAAAAGAAAAATTATTGGCCGGGTATTTATAGAAGTTTTTGAAGAAGAAGCAAAAAAAATTCCCAATGCAAAATTCTTAGCGCAAGGAACGCTCTATCCAGATGTGATTGAATCTGTCTCTTTTGATGGGGGGCCATCGGTGACCATTAAAGTTCGAATTCTAGGAGAAATTACTCCCGAGCGGTTAGATCTCATTCGAAAAGCAGACCATGTGGTCGTGGATGAAATTAAAAAAGCAGGGTGGTATCGAAAAGTGTGGCAATCGTTTGCTGTGCTTTTGCCTGTGAAGACAGTGGGAGTGATGGGTGATGAGCGAACCTATGAAAATGTGGTCGCTCTTCGTGCGGTACAAAGCGAAGATGGAATGACGGCTGACTGGGTTGATCTGCCCTATGATCTTTTAGGAAAAATCTCAAACCGCATGATTAATGAAGTGCCAGGTGTAAACCGCGTTGTCTACGATATTTCTTCTAAGCCGCCTAGTACGATTGAATGGGAATGAGCTTGACTTCACGGTAGAGCCATACTACAAATTTTTACTGGAGGTATCGTTATGAAAAAAGTGTTCTTGACTTTTTTTCTGTATGCTTCATTGGTTCCCTGTCAAATCCATTCTGCAACTTCAGAAGAAATAAAAAAATTTTTCGCATATGATCAGGGTAAACTCTGGGATTACTATTGGGTGCGCCCTAGAGAAATGTATGATGAGGGATCGAATCATTCTCGGTTTACGACATCCTTTCTCACGGTGGCTTATTTTAAAAAGAGTCATGAGCCTTTTTTAGATGGATTTAAAGAATATCTCAGTGAAAAAGCCCTCTCGTGGAAACACGAGCTCAATTATCGAACAATCCTGTATCAAAGCTACCAAAAGGAAGTTCACCCGATAGTTGAGCAATACAAAGTGAGAGAAAATCATTTAGGGCAACTTGAAGTTGTGCATAAACAGCATAACTTTGTGATTGGTACTTTTGATAAAAATGCACGCTATGATTATCGGGGCTATAATGCAGGCATGGTCGATTTAACTTTGTGGAATGAAGTTTTTTATAATCCATGGGATCAGAGGATGTATTTTAGAAGGCTTATCCCGAATGAAAATGATCGCGAGACAGTGACAGATGTTCAAACCAATGCGGATCAATTTTTGTTCCGATTTAAAAATGACTCTATGGTACGATCCGGTAAAATTGAGGTTGTGGCTGTGCCCGGATTTAGTAACCCCATAGCTCTCTTTAATTATCAAGGAAGAGTCGAGCCTATTTCAAAAGACGTAGAGATAAAAATGAATTGGGATCGTGATGAACCGACGGTTTCTTTTGATGTTAATTATTTCTATGACGAAAGGCTTCTCCATATTACTTCAAAAGGTATCGTAGAGTTTTCAAAAACACTTGAAGAATTTATGGCCCCATAGTAGCTTTTGCCATTGAGTTAGGCGTGTAGCTCAGCGGCAGAGCACTGCTTTGACGTAGCAGGGGTCGGGGGTTCAATCCCCCCCGCGCCTACCATTTGTCAAGGTATTCGAACCCGGATTCAAATTTTTTTTAGGATCATCCAAAATATATTTCCCAACATGGCAGTATGCTTCGACCTGTTCTTGGGTGACCAGTATCTTTCCATATACCAAGCGCAGAAGATGCGCTGTAGGTGAAGTGGAGCTGTTTCAAAGCGTTCTACAATGGCATCTAAAAACTTCATATACTCGTTAGAATCAACGATCTCTGGTTGTGCTTGGAATGAACCTTGAAGTTCATTGAGCCGCATTTCAGTGTTTTTTTGTTCTTCTTCCACTTGTTCATATCGCTTATAAATTTTCTGAGCTAAACTTCCAGTTTTTACTTTCTCTAGATGAGAAAGCATGGCCTCAATACTCTCAGACTGTGTTTTAAGTTTATTCTCTAATTGCCTTATTTCACTCACAAGTTCCGATCGGCTTTCTCCATTTTGATGTTGGTTTAAAAAACCTTGAATAATCTTCGGGTCTTTTAATAGGGCACGTATTCGACCGAAAACGGCCTTTTCCAAAGGTTGGGCATGAATATATTTAATAGTACAATGACAGCCAGGATTTTGGGTTGTGAAGTTACGTTTAATCTGTGAGCCGTGAGCATAGTAGAGATATTTTTTCTTCTTTTTTCCCCAGCCACTTTTGCCACAAAGCGGTTCCTTACAACGAGCACAACTTAACAAACCCGAAAGTAAATAGGGATATTTATTACGAAAACCAACCGGTTTAAAAACAGAGTCATTCTCTCTTAGTTTTTTTTGTACGGCGTTGTAGAGTTCTTCAGAAATAATAGGTTCCCATTGAGCATTTACAAAATATTCCTGTCCATTTTCTTTAACTCTTCTCTTTGCAATATAAGTTGGATTGTGAAGAATGCGTTGGAGCGAAGCGCAGGTAAAGTGGCGTAAAATTGCAGCTCGTCCTCCTCCCATTCTGTTTTGCTTGGGTATGTAGCCCATTTGATTTAACGCCTTTGCAGTTCTTGATATTGATCCTTGAAGCAAGAGTTGTTCAAAGCATGCTTTTGCTACAGGCGCTTCTTCAGGAACGATTACAAGTCTTCCATTATTTTTTTTATCTAGTGTATACCGAGGGGAAGGGGCCCTCCATTGTAAAGCCCTCGTTTTGCTCTGGCATTGACGTTGGCTTGAACTCGTTCAGCAAGTTGTTTTCGTTCAAACTGAGCAAAATTCATCAACATATTGAGCATCATTTCACCCGCAGCAGTTGTGGTGTCGAATTGTTCACGGAGCGATAAAATTTTACATTTAAACTTATCAAAGAGTTCAAGGAGGTTACAAAAATCCTTTGTTGAGCGAGAGATGACCTGCCAGATGAGAAATATAATAAATGTTGTGGTTAAAAAGGATATTTATTCTTCATCTGGCCCCTTTTCCATGGCTCCTGTCAAATACATCACAGATCCAATAATCCACAACAGTGTTCCAAGCCCGATGATGGCAAGAGATGTTAAAAGAATAGGATGCGCATGACTAAAAAGAAAAGGGGTCCATTCTTGTTTTGCGCTTCCCACAAAACTCACAATGCAATAAAAAACAATCCCCACTACGGCCACGATAAATCCTGAGATCACAAGTTTTTGGCCTCTTTTCATCTTTTTTTCAGATTTATCGAATTGATCTTGATCCATTTTTTTTACCTCCATTGTTTTATTGTTTTTCTTTAAGCGGTGGAAAACCCAGCCCCAATAAAATTAAGTACAAAATATCTTTAGCCATGCCTAAAAACGTAAGTAGCCAGGCAATCAGTGCAAATACAGCAAAGGACTTGGCAAGAAGTGCAAAGAAAAATGGAAATTCAAAAATTTTTGATAGTTGAAAAGTACAAACAGAATACATTCCCAGAGGAAAGACAAGTCCCCAGTAAAGAGGATCATATTCAAATTTGAACTTACACACATGATGGCGCCAAATGCCTAAGAAAAGAAGAATGGGAATCCACCAGGTAGCTGTGGCCCAGTACATAAGTGTCATTCCTTTGATGAAAGGAAGAAGTGTGTTTAAGGATGATGATGAGCTTTCAATCGCTTGAATAAGCCTAGTTCCTGCAAGTGTTGAGATCGCAACCGCTCCCATATTAATCCAATAAGGGGG
>JACPST010000151.1 GCA_016193165.1 Deltaproteobacteria bacterium | reverse complement strand
ACTTCAATATCAGGACGAAGATGATAGCACGCCAAATGGAGGTCAATTTCAGAAAAAACAGAATAAGTTCCAGAAAGTTTTTTGCCGCTCAGATCTAAAGACACCAGCATATCGCCCGTGACATCTCCTTTGTTTTGCGCCGTGGGTGTCGCCCAGAGTTTAGATCCATATTTCACAGAAAGATTGCCATCGTGATTAGCTACAAAACCCTGGTGAGCAAGTTTTTGGCAAAAATGAACAATGTCCTTTTTTAATTTTACCTCGGAAATCACAAGCTTTTACGTAATCTCGTGTTATTTATTTGTCAACCTCGTACAATTGCTGTATGATGAGAATGTTTTGTAGGACATTTGGTGTTTCGACGAAGTTGTTTTTCGTAGTATCCGACGTATTTCATATGAAAGGAGTCGCTTATGCGAAAAATGAGTATTTTGTCGCTGGTGTTCCTGCTTCTTTCTCTCACTGCGTTTAAATCTTCTGATTCCACATCATCCTTAGATACAACAACACTTGTAAAAATAGATGCTTCAACACGGGAAGAGCGGACGGAAATTACTTCTCTGGGCGTTTCAATCGAAGAAGTTCATGACCACTATATCGTGGGAATCTGCCGCCCCGCTCAACTGACTGCACTCAAAGCCAAAGGGTTTTTATTTGAGTCTTTTTCTTTGCCTGCTTTCTTATTGGATTTTCCTCCGGGCGATAGCGCCTTTCACAATCTTCAAGAACTGGAATCTGAGATGAAAGATCTGGCCCAAACCTATTCTCATATTGCAACTCTTTCTAGCATTGGAAAAAGTGTCGAGGGACGAGATCTTTGGATGATGCGCGTCAGCGGCCCTCAAATATTGGAGGGAGAAAAATCAGGAATTATTTTTTTAGGAACTCACCATGCCAGAGAACACCTGAGTACAGAAGTCCCCTTTTCCCTCATCAAACATCTTTTAAAAAATTATGGAAAAGATGAAAAAATTACTAAACTCATCAATGAGCGAGAGATTTGGATCATTCCTCTGGTGAACCCCGATGGAACAGATTATGACATCACCAATCCCCCTTACAAATGGTGGAGGAAAAACAGACAAGGCAAAGGAGCAGAAAGTATCTATGGAGTAGACCTCAATCGAAACTATGGATACAAATGGGGCGGCCAGGGTGCTAGTTCAGACCCAAGCTCAGAGACCTATCGCGGGGCTTCTGCTTTTTCCGAATCTGAAACACAAGCTGTGAAAGCTTTCATTGATTCTCATCCCAATATCACAACGCTTCTTTCCTATCATACGTTTAGCGAACTCATTTTATATCCGTGGGGCTATACTTACGATAGTATTGAAGATCAACGGGCTTTCAAAGTTCATGAAACGATGGCTCAAGCCATGGGACGGATGACCGGATACCGACCCCAACAATCGAGCGATCTCTACCTTACTTCGGGCGATACAACCGATTGGTCTTTTGGAGAACATAAAATTATTTCTTTCACCTTTGAACTTTATCCTGCAAATATGTGGGATGGAGGATTTTATCCACCGGCCAGCGTGATTGAAGACGTGGTGCGGAATAATATTCCCCCAGCACTCTACTTAATTGAATACGCAAACAATCCTTACCGTGTCATCACCACCATACGTCCACGAGATTTTCTGACGGTAAGTGACGTCTGGCCTCCGAAGCCATAGTCAAACTAGCATAGTTTTTGCTTGTTCAACTTTTCATTGCATAAGAGACAAGGAATCTCTTATGATCAGAAACCTTTAAAAAGTTGCCGTATGAAATATTTTATTACGATTTTTGCATCAGGATTGGGGACTGGATTTTTGCCGTGGGCTTCAGGCACATGGGGATCGCTGTTAGGAATTCCTCTGGCCTATGCTTTGAATATCCCTTCTAAAGCTCTAGCTTTACTTTCACTTACAGCTTTCATTTTCTTTGCGATTTGGGTGAGCACCCAGGCTGAAAGCCTGTGGCAAGAAAAAGATTCGCGAAAAATCGTCATTGATGAAATTTGTGGCATGAGTATCACGCTTCTTTTTGTTCCCTTCACCCTAAAAACAGTCATTTTAGCTTTTTTATTATTCCGATTTTTTGACATCACAAAACTTTCTCCGATAAACCTGTTAGAACGATCTTTGCCGGGAGGATGGGGCATAGTTTTAGATGATGTAATGGCTGGTGTTTATGCCCGGCTTTGTCTTCAATCTTTATTCTATTTAGGGTGGCTATGAAGCTTGAAGAAAAAATTATTCATCTCTTAACACAAAGAAAAGAAATAGTTTCCATTGCAGAATCCTGCACGGGAGGACTCCTAGGACAAAGACTCACTTCTATCTCTGGGGCTTCGAAAGTTTTTGGCTTTGGAGTCATCAGTTATTCTCGCCAAGCCAAACAAAAACTGCTTAATATTTCACCCTCTTTGATCAAAAAACACGGCGAAGTTTCTCAGCAAACAGCTCAAGCCATGGCCCAAGGCATTCAAAGACTTTCTCAGAGTGATTACGCCCTCTCTGTCACCGGCATTGCGGGTCCAACGGGAGGAACAGCTCAAAAACCGGTGGGAACAGTGTGTTTCTCATTGATTTCTCAAAAGGGGCGGCATATAAAAAATAAGACTCTTCATTTTTCGGGCAGTCGCAGTCAAATTAGAAGGAAAGCATCAACAGCCATTTTTAAAATTTTAGTTCAAGCTTTAACCAAAAGGAGGACATCGTGACAACAACCGTAACAACAGATACCCAAAAGGAAAAAAATAAGTCTATCGAGTTAGCTATTGGCTCGATTGAAAAACAATTTGGGAAAGGATCCATCATGCGACTGGGCGCCGAAGGCCGCCTGCACGATGCCATTCCTGCAATCTCATCGGGATCTCTGGGATTAGATATCGCCATGGGCGTTGGTGGTTTTCCAAGAGGACGCGTGATTGAAATTTTTGGCCCTGAGTCTTCCGGAAAAACAACACTTACCCTTCATGCGATTGCCTCAGCACAAAAGGCCGGAGGAATCGCAGCATTTGTGGATGCGGAACATGCCCTGGATGTAACCTATGCTAGACAACTCGGCGTTCGAACAGATGACCTCTTGATCTCCCAACCAGATACGGGAGAACAAGCTTTAGAAATTACTGAGGTCTTAGTAAGAAGTGGCGCAATAGACATTGTGGTTATAGATTCTGTGGCAGCGCTGACCCCCAAAGCAGAAATTGAAGGTGAAATGGGAGATTCCCATATGGGACTTCAGGCAAGACTCATGTCTCAAGCCTTACGAAAGCTCACAGCATGCATCAGCCGTTCTAAAACGACTGTGATTTTCATTAACCAACTTCGGATGAAAATTGGGGTTATGTTTGGTAATCCCGAAACAACCACCGGTGGAAACGCGCTCAAATTCTACGCTACTACCCGAATTGATATCCGTCGAATTGGCGCCATTAGTGAAGGAGAACAAGTCAAGGGCGCTAGAACTCGCGTCAAAATTGTAAAAAATAAAGTCGCCCCGCCTTTTAAACAAGTGGAGTTTGATATTCTCTATGGAACGGGAATTTCTTATTTAGGTGAAGTGGTTGATTTAGGCGCAGATCACCATGTGATTGAAAAATCTGGCTCTTGGTTTACCTATGGAGATGAAAAATTAGGCCAAGGACGAGAAAAAGCGATTGAGCATCTCAAAGCCAATCCTAAATTGACAGAAGAAATTAAAAAGAAAATTCATTTGGCTGTGGGCTTTACACACAAAGAAACTGTGGTCGAAAAACCGACCCCTCCAGCTCCTAAAAAGAAATAGCACTGGGCTAGCCCATGCAGCTCGACGACATTCGAAAACGTTTTCTTTCTTTTTTTGAATCTCATGGGCATCAAAAAATAGCCTTTTCTTCTTTGGTTCCCAGAAACGATCCCACTCTTTTATTTACCAATGCCGGGATGGTTCAATTTAAAGATATTTTCTTGGCTGCCCATACCCCAGATTTTAAGAAAGCCACCTCTTGTCAAATCTGCATTCGAGTGGGAGGAAAACATAACGATTTAGAAAATGTGGGGCACACGGGCCGCCACCACACTTTCTTTGAGATGCTGGGAAATTTTTCCTTTGGAGATTATTTTAAAGACAAAGCCATCGAATATGCCTGGAATTTTCTAACCAAAGAGCTAAAACTTTCCAAAAAAAATATTT
>JACPST010000026.1 GCA_016193165.1 Deltaproteobacteria bacterium | reverse complement strand
AGTTCTTTTAAGATATTGATATTTTTATCTTTTGACTTTTTTAAATTGAGTTCTTGTCTTTTTTTCTCAAGATTTTTTTCTGCACTATAAAAGCCACTTAAAGCCTTGTCTTCTTTTTGTCCCAAATAGTGACTTCCCACTGTCCACACCGCCAGGCCTCCAAAGAGAATGGCAAAAATGATGACGACAGAGCGAATGTGTTTTTCAACCCAGTGGTACCCTTCCCTAAGCTCCGCCAAAACAGCATCGGGTCTTTTTAAACCCTTTCGATCTAGATGAGGTTGTGCCATATGTGAAAATAATTGTTATAAACTTCATAAGTATTTGTCAATTGAATGTTACTTTGGTATACTATTTAAGTATGCGAAAAACCTATCTCTTTTGGGTTCTTTTCGGTGTCTTCTTAAGTTCTTCTCCACTTCAGGCTCAGTCGGATGAAACCGATATCTATGAGGATGCCTCGGCCTATGGCTATGATATTAAACAATCTCAAGAAGATGAGATTTTCTTTTATGAATCAAGATTTGTGGATATCGGGCTTCATTTGGGAGGGCGAACTTTTACTGGAGGATTGGGACAGCTTTTTGGAACTGGGTTTAGTGCGGGAGCTTTTCTAACCTATTTTTTTACCCGGCAATTTGCGGGGGAATTTACGATTAATGACAGCTTTCACCAATTTTTAATCGATGGAAGAAGCGGCTGGGCCACCCTCCTCGATATTTTAGGTCGCGCCAAATATTATTTTATCTCTGAAGGATATTCAAAAGGACTTCTTTTTTCCAATCCCTATCTTTTTATAGGCGGCGGGCTTTTTATTCGAACCAAATGGCTCAACGATGTTCCCGCTGGTACAACAGACCAAGGTCCCGGATTTGATTTCGGAGGAGGCTTTGAAATCCCCATTAAAGCCAGACAAGTCTTTATGGGGGTCCAAGGCTCTTATCAGCTTATTTTCTTCCAAGACGAGAGCGACAAAACCGCCCGCGGCACTTCTTTGAATGGCGATGCCATTAACTTCGTTATGACACTCACCTATAGTTTTTAACAGCCCCAATACCCTGATAGACGATTTCGATGGGGATGCCCCAGAAGCCATGAGTTTCGCGAAATTTGTTTTTAAGATAACGATCGTAGAGAGTAGCAACATTTTTGGGATGGCTGGTTTTAACTTCAAACACAGGAGGAGCATTTTGAACTTGGCGGGCGCTGAAAAATTTCATTTTATGACGAAAGGCATTCACCTTCACTAAAGGATGCGGTGCCTTTCCCGTCCACTTTAAAAAGGCTTCATTACCTTTTTTAGGATCAATGACGCGTTCATAAAACGTTTTGGTTTCAGACAGGGCCTCAAATATTTTTGAAATATTTCTTTTCTCCAAAGCCGAAATAAAAAGAAAAGGAATACGATTAAAATGACGAAACTTATTCCACAAAACTTTTTGCCAATAGGTATTGGTTCTTTTTTCCATGGGCAAAAGATCCCATTTGTTGATCAAAAGAATCACTGCCACTCCTCTTTCCCATGCTAATTTAGTTATTTGAATATCTTGTTCCGTAGGTCCCTCACCGGCATCTATGACTAAAAGCAAAATATCCGCGCGTTCCAAAGATTTGAGGGCTGATTGGGTGGCAAGTTTTTCAATTTTTTCTGTTATTTTTCTTTTTTTACGAAGCCCCGCTGTATCTATAAAAAGATATTTTCGATTGTTCCATTCTATTTCTGAATCAATCGAATCACGAGTGGTGCCTGGCACAGGACTGACCACTACCCTTTCTTCTGATAAAAGCTGATTCATAAGGGTGGATTTACCCACATTGGGGCGACCCATAATGACGACTTTTGTAAGGGGAGAAGCCAGAGTTTCTTCTTCTTTAGGAAGGATGAGGGTTTGCTCTAAGGTTTCAAGCAAAGAGGTGAGCCCTATCCCCTTTTCAGCTGAAAGTTTCTGGAAAGAAGTTCCTAAAAATTCATAAAACTCAGATTCATGTTTTTTAAAGTACGTAGTATCGATCTTATTGACGACAGGGATTAGAGGTTTATTTTCTTTTCTCACTTTTTGTAACAGTTCATGGTCAAGTTGTGTCAATGGCTCTTGTCCATCACACACAAAAAGATAAGCTTGGGATTGGCGAAGAATGCGGTCACGTTGCTGGTCTATGGCCGTATGGAGCTCTAAATGTTGGGTCAGCGACCCTTCATTCATTTCAAACCCGCTGGTATCAACAATATGAAAGGCGTAGCTCTTCCAATATATTTTTTCTAATTGAAAATCTCGTGTGACACCCGGTTCTTTGGCCACAATGGCTTTTTGTTTAGAACAAAGCTTATTAAAGAGCGTGGATTTACCCACATTGGGGCGACCCACAATGGCAATATTAAAACTCTTGTTCTTCGCGGAGAATTTTAAGGGCGTTTCGGGCGGCATCTTGCTCAGCCTCCTTTTTGCTTTTTCCAGATCCAAAGGCTATCGGCTTTCCTTTGAGGCTCACTTGAATTTGAAAAACTTTGTCATGATCTGGGCCTTTTTCTTGAGTGACTACATAATGAGGAACAATTTTATGTCGTGCCTGAGCTTCTTCTTGAAGCTTGGTTTTGTAATCTCGATCAATATCCGATTTAGCGGCTTGGTCTAAAATGGCTCTAAAGTGTTCTTGAATAATCGTATACGCAGCATCATATCCACCATCTAGATAAATCGCTGCTAAAACGGCCTCATACGTATTGGCTAATATCGAGGCTTTAACACGCCCTTTGGTAAGTTCCTCGCCCTTGCCCAAATAAATGGATTTTCCAAGCTCTAGTTTCATCGCAAGTTTAGCCAGCTGGTCTTCATTGACAATGGAGGCTCGAATGCGAGAGAGCTCCCCTTCTGGGCTTTCTGGAAATTTTTCCATGAGAAGATCACTCACTACGAGATCTAAAACGGCATCTCCTAAAAATTCTAATCGTTCGTTGTGTTTTAGTTTTTGGGCAGCATTCTCATGGGCATAGGATTTATGAATAATGGATTCTTCCAGTATTTTCATATCTTTAAAAGAATATCCTAAAGTATTTTCTAGTTTTTCAAGCAGAGGTTTACGCTTATTCATAAGAGTTCCTCTTATACACTAGAGTTTAGGAAGGGTCAATGAAGCTTGACGTAATGTGCTTATTTTCAGAATGATTAAATTTTTTGCTCCAAAGAATCCAGTCGTCTATCGTGCTCAGCGCTTTTAGCAAAAAGATGTTGAATCCCTTCAGTGATCGCCTTAAAATCATGTCTCAATCCTTCTGCGATGACAGCGGTGGCTTTTATCCCCCGATCTACAGCTTCATCAACATATTTTTTGACATATTCTTTAGTAGGAAGGTTTTTAATATCTTCCTTTACTTTGTTTAAGTCTAGTTTTACGTCGTTTAAGTCTTTCTTTACTCCGTTTAAGTCTAGTCTTACTTCGTTTAAGTCTTT
>JACPST010000025.1 GCA_016193165.1 Deltaproteobacteria bacterium | reverse complement strand
CACAAAATTCTTTAATTTTTTCTTCGATCCCGGGTGTTAAATCCATCCACACGCCCCCAATCCACAGATAATTGTAGAGAAGCCGAGCGCCAGAGGCCATTTCAAAAATATCTAAAATTTTTTCTCTGTCCCGAAACGCCCACATAAAGGGCGTAAAAGTTCCAATATCCAATCCATAGGTTCCAATGGCCAAAAGGTGGCTAGCTATGCGATTGAGTTCTGCCATGATGACTCGGATATATTCGGCGCGTTTGGGGACTTCAACTCCCAATAGTTTTTCTACGGTCATCGCGTAGGCAATGTCGTTATTCATCGAAGCGACGTAATCCATCCGGTCGACAAAAGGCATCACCCCCATGTAATCTATGTTTTCAGCATGTTTTTCAAAACAACGGTGGAGATAGCCAATATGCGGAATGGCTCTGGTGCACACTTCTCCGTCGGTGACAAGCTCTATGCGAAGCACGCCATGGGTTGAAGGATGTTGGGGCCCCATGTTAATCGTGAGTTCTTGTGTCTTCAACTCTCCCATAGTTACATGCCTACCTTAATCCCATGCCAATAGTCTTGATGTTTATAGTCTTTACGCAGGGGATAGCCTTCCCAATCATCAGGCAATAAAATACGACGAAGATCTGGGTGGTTTTTAAACGAAATTCCAAAAAGGTCATAAATTTCTCGTTCCAGCCAGTTAGCGCCTTTCCACAGATCTGACACGGTTTCAATTTCAGGTTTTGTTTTATCTACGAGATGAGTTTTGATCACAACTTTATGAAGATGGGTATAAGAATGAAAATGATACACAATTTCTAAACGGTCTGGATAGTCGACCCCGCTGATACACAAAAGATTGTCGAACAATAATTCTTTATCTTCTTTTAAAAATTTTAAAATAGAATGGATTTTGTCTGGGACAACTTCAATAAAAGAATCTCCATGGGCGCCTGCAGACGGTTCTTTAAATGCTCCTAGTGCATCTTGAAATTTTTGTTTTAATTTTTCGTAAATGGCTTTTTTATCCATGAAGTTGGCCGGGGGCTTTAAAGAGCGCTTTTGTGATGGATTCTTTCCTGATTTTTTCTTGAAGCATTAAAATTCCTTGAATCAGAGCCTCGGGTCTGGGCGGACATCCCGGCACATAGACATCGACGGGAATTACGCGGTCTACGCCTTTTAAAACATGGTATCCATATTGCCAATAGGGACCTCCATGGGTGGCGCAACTGCCCATCGAAATGACATATCGGGGTTCGCACATCTGTTCATAGAGTCTTCGGACACGTTCGGCCATTTTGATTGTGACCGTGCCCGCGACAATCATTAAATCTGCTTGGCGTGGGGTAGCCCTAAAAACACCCGCGCCAAAACGGTCTAAATCGTACCGAGGTGAGCCTACGACCATCATTTCAATGGCACAGCAAGCAAGCCCAAAAGTGAATGGCCAAATCGCCGAATAACGCGCCCAGTTGGCAATCTTATCCACCGTGGTTAAAAGAAGATTTTGACCTAAAATTTTATCTAATTGAGTCTCATCACTTTTGAGTTCTGGTTTTTCTAAGAGAATACTCATAAAATTTTAATAATCCTTTCATGATGTATAATTTGCATATTGCTAAATCAAGAGAATTTTCCTATGCTACCCCTATCTTTTAGTATACAGGAATGTGTGATCAGATGATACCCCAAAAGTTTGATATTGTAATCATCGGAGCAGGGCTCATTGGTTCAAGTCTGGCCTATCATCTCACTCAGCGAAAGAGTTTATCTGTCGCGCTTTTGGATATTGATTTCGACGGAAAATATAGTTCTTCAGAGCGAAATAGCGGGGGAGCCCGGGCGGAATGGTTTCACAGAGTTAACATCGAGCTTTCCATGCTTACGCTTGATTTTTTGGCGTCTCAATCTGATCAATTTGGGTTTCGTCAAAAAGGGTATTTATGGCTTTATGACAAAAATAAATGGAAAACCTATCAACGCCTGGCGCCTCTCTTTAAGTCTTTAGAATTAAATATTGAGGAATTATCTCCGGAAGAAGTTCAAAAACGTGTTCCTTGTATTGATGTGATTTCCGATATTGCTGGAGCTTCTTTTGCGCCGAGGGATGGAATTTTTAACCCCAATTTATTGAAGCAATTTTTTAGAGCCCAGGCTAAGCAAAAAGACTGCGCATTTATCAATGGAGCTTATGTGAAAGCGATTGAGAAAGGAAAGGAAGGTTCAGAAATTACATATGTGGATTTGTGCGCGGCGTCTAAAAGGCCTGATGACAAAGACGTGTTTGAGATTTTAAGTCAAAAAAATAGCTCTGAAGGCCATCCTCAAAAAAAGATCATGGCTAGCCGAGTGGTGAATGCGGCAGGGGCATGGGCCTCAAAAATAGCAAAGCTTTATGGACATGTGTTGGACTGTAAGGCAGTGAGACGGCAAGTTAGTATTTTTGATTGTAAAGATGTAGATTTATCTCCTTATGGGATGATTGTGGATACCAGCGGGGTGTATTTTCACGCCGAAGCCGAACATATTTTGGCAGGCTTTGCCGCGCCTCATGAACCTTCTGGGTATAATTTTATTTACGAGGGAGATCGTTTTTTTGAGCAGAATATTTGGCCTCCTCTTTCGCACCGAATGAGTAAGGCTCAGGCGTTGAAACACATCACAGGATGGGCGGGTCTTTATGAAATGAGTCCGGATCACAGCGCTGTGGTGGGCTGTGTGGATTCGAGGGCGCGGATTTATGAAGCGCATTCTTTTTCAGGACATGGAGCGATGCAATCTTATGGAGCGGGGCTGGCTTTGGCCGAACTTATTTTAGATGGGAACGCTCATCATAAGACGCCTGGAAATTTACGAGGATTTGTGCAAGCCAAGCTTCGCAATATTGCAACCGGGGTTCAGTATGAAAAGCGTTATTCTTCTGAAGATCGGCTTGAAAAAGCCACCTTAGATTATCGAGAGATGGAATATCTCTATGATCACCAAGATGAGTTCTTTTTTATGGACTCTCAAACTCATGAGCAGCTTTCCGTGATGAAAGATGTCATTGGAGACCTGTATTTATTTTTAACGCCCAATCAAAAAGTCCAAGTGGCTTTTTATGAAGAAAAGCCGATCAGTATTGAGCCGCCGTCCTCGGTTGTGTTAAAGGTGGAATCCACTGTTCCGGCACTTAAAACGGCTACGGTGACAAGCTCCACCAAACCCGCAACTCTCGAAACAGGGCTTGTCGTTCAGGTTCCCCAATTTGTTAATCAAGGGGATTGGGTTCGGGTAGACACAACAGAGAAAGCTTATATTGAGAGAATAAAAAAATAATGTCTGAGCAGCGACGCTTCCAGCTCTCGTGTATCTGTGGTCATGAATTTGAAACGAAGCTTTGGGATTCCTTAAATGTGACCGAAAGTAAGGAGCTGAAGGGGAAGCTCTTAAACGGCGAAATCAATCAAGTTCAGTGTCCCAAATGTCAAAAAAAATCCACACTTGAAAAAAGTCTTTTGTATCATGATAGTGATCAAAGGCTTTGGGTACAAATGCTTCCTCAAGCAGATCGTCCCAAATGGCCAGAGCTTCAAGAAAACTATCAAGAAGAAATTAAGAAAAATGCTGGGCACTTGTTCAATCGAAAATATCATTTTCGTCTGGCCTTTGGACGGGAGGAGCTTTTAGAAAAGATTAGAATTTTTGACGCGGACTTAGATGATCGCATTATAGAGCTTTTAAAGGTG
>JACPST010000178.1 GCA_016193165.1 Deltaproteobacteria bacterium | reverse complement strand
CAGGCGTGGATGATCAAAGTTCAGATAGCTCACCCAGAAGAATTAAAGGATTTATTGACTCATGAACAATACAAGAAACTTACGTCTTAATTTATGATTATGCGATATATTCCGCATACAGCTCAGGATATCGAAGCAATGCTTAAAGTAATAGGGGTCTCTTCTATAGATGCCCTATTCTCTCCCATCCCAAAGGAATTTCGTCTTGAAAAACCCTTAAATCTTCCCTCCTCTCTTTCTGAAATTGAGCTTAAGACTCACGTGGAATCCATAGCCAATAAAAATACCGCTCATCGGTACCAAAGTTTTTTAGGAGCGGGGTGTTATAGACATTTTGTCCCTACGGTTGTCAACTATCTGGGTTCTCAAGGAGGATTTCTAACGGCTTACACTCCTTATCAACCCGAGATTAGCCAAGGAACTCTACAAACTATTTTTGAATTTCAAACTATGATTGCAAATCTAACGGGGATGGAAGTAGCCAATGCCTCGATGTATGACGGCGCTTCAGCTTTGGCGGAAGCGTGTCTCATGGCCAAGCGGCTTTTTCCACAAAAAACAAAAATTTTAGTCCCACAAAATATTCATCCCGAATATCGCGACGTCTGCAAAACCTATTTGGAAGCACAAGAAGTAGAACTTGCATCCATTGCGTATCATCCCAAAACAGGAACTATCGACACCTCTGATTTAGAAAGAAAAATAGACGAGACCTCTTTAGCTGTTTTGGTTCAAACCCCCAATTTTTTTGGCTGCATCGAAGATTTAGAAGCCATTCAAAAAATTTGTACTGCCCACAAGGCTCTACTCATTGTAGCTGTCCCAGAACCTCTTTCTTTGGCGCTGCTTAAATCCCCCGGGGAAAGCGGTGCGGATATTGTAGTGGGAGAAGCACAATCCTTTGGAAATCCACCTTCGTTTGGCGGCCCCCATGTTGGCTTCTTTGCTTCTCGCATGTCTTTTGTGCGCTCCATGCCAGGAAGAATCGTAGGAGAAACCACTGATTCCGAAGGAAAAAGAGCTTTTACTTTAACTCTTTCTACGCGCGAACAACATATCCGTCGAGAAAAAGCCACTTCTAACATTTGCACCAATCAAGCTCTCCTTGCCACTCGCAGTACGATCTATCTTTCAACCTTAGGAGAAAAAGGATTAAAAAAACTGGCCCAATGGAATCATTCTTTGGCTAATACGCTGTGTGAAAAATTAAAAAGGCCGCTGCTAGCAGCCAAAGCCAAAGGTCATTTTGATGCTCCCTTTTTCAACGAAGTGGTCATAGAAACTCAAAAACCGCTGTCAGAGGTTGAGAAAAGACTCAAAGATCAAAAAATATTAGGAGGATTTTCTCTTGAAAAACACTATCCAGAACTTAAAAATTGCTTACTCGTGTGTACAACAGAATTAAACACCGAAGAACAAATTGAAGCCTTATGCAACGCCCTATGAAAAAACTTATTTTTGAAAAATCAAGCACAGATCGAAGTTCTTTTGATTTTCCTTCTTTTAAAGAAAAAAATACGCTTCCAAAAAAGTTTTTAAGGGACTCTCTTTCTTCGATTGGCCTTCCACAACTCAGCGAACTAGAAGTGATCAGGCACTATGTTGAGCTTGCCTCAACCAACTTTAATATTGAAAAAGGACTCTATCCTTTGGGTTCTTGCACCATGAAATATAATCCCAAAATCAATGATGAAATGGCTGCTCTCCCTGCCTTTGCGAGTGTTCATCCTTACGCTCCGCAAGATTTGGTACAAGGTTCGCTAGAACTTATGGTTCACGTCGAAAAGTGGCTTTGCGAATTAAGCGGCATGGATGCTGTCACCCTCATGCCTGCGGCCGGAGCTCAAGGAGAATTTACGGGACTTAAACTCATTCGTGCGTATCACAAAGACAAGGGCATTCAAAAAACAAAAATTCTCATTCCAGATTCTGCCCATGGCACAAACCCGGCCAGTTCTGCTTTATGCGGCTATGATGTCGTAAAAGTTTCCTCCAACGAAAAAGGCATTTTAGATCCCAAAGCCATTGCCCAGCTTTTAGATTCCTCCGTTGCAGGCATTATGATTACAAATCCCAACACTCTGGGACTTTTCGAAGAAAATATTGCTGAGATTGCCAAACTCATGCACCAACACGATGCTTTGGTCTATTGCGACGGCGCTAATTTTAATGCTCTCATGGGTCAAGCTAAAATTGCTGAAATGGGGATTGATGTGCTCCAATTCAATCTTCACAAAACTTTTTCTACCCCTCATGGCGGAGGCGGCCCAGGCGCTGGCCCTGTGGGAGTGAAGGAAAAACTTATTCCTTATCTTCCTTTCCCTCGTGTCATTTATAAAGATAACAGCTATTCTCTTTTGAAAAGCAACCCCAAATCCATTGGACGAGTGAAGGGATTTTATGGAAATTTTGGAGTTTTGGTTCGTGCCTACACGTATATGAGAGCCTTGGGAGGCGATGGGCTCACCAAAGCCACTCAAATGGCAGTTTTAAATGCCAACTACATCAAACAGCGTTTAAGAGAGGCTTATGATCTTGCTTATGATGATAAGCCTTGCATGCACGAAGTCATCTTAAGTGACAAAAAACAACTTAAATACCACATCAAAACACTGGATATTGCCAAACGTCTTATGGATTATGGATTTCACCCACCGACAGTCTATTTCCCGCTCATTGTGTCTGGAGCTTTAATGATCGAACCCACAGAAACAGAATCCAAAGAAGAAGTGGATCGCTTTTGCGAAGCCATGATTTCGATTGCCAAGGAATGTGAAGTTTCTCCAGAAACAGTACAGCAAGCTCCACATACAAGCCCCGTGCGCCGCGTCGACGAAGTCAAAGCCGCAAGAAATCTCATTTTGACCTACAAACGCTAAACTTGTTTTTCTAATCTATCAACGCGATGTTCTAGACTCCCTACACGGCCATCTAGGCCCTTATACCCATCAATGGAAATTCTAAAATCACTTCGATATCCTTCGATTAAGACCCGAATAATATCCACTCCATCATGAATCATTTGCCTAACTTCTTCTCGAGTAGGAAAGTTCTTGAGCTCCTCCTTGGTAGCAAACCTCCCAAGCTCCTCCTTGGTAGCAAACTTCTCAAGATCCTCTTTTTTGGCACAGAGCTTCAGCTCTTCCCTAATGGGTTTAAGTTCCTCTCTGACAATTTTCCTTATTTTTGTTTCAATCCTATTATTGGATACCATAACTTACTCCTTTCAATAGGATGGTTTTACACTACCATCCCGGTTTCAAATCTGTCCATACAAAAACCATGCCAATCCCCATTCCTTAATTTTATTCATGTTTTTAGTGCTATTTTACAAAAAAGGAGTCGGAAATCCGTCCGACGTCCGATGCTCATTTTTCTATTAGCCTACTTTTTTTAAAGAATCTAATTTCTCTGTCAACCAAACCTTGATTAATGCTGTTCTTCCAATACCCTGACGTTTGGCTTCCATCATTAATGCAGTTAGCATCCATATAGGAAAATCAATTGTAATGGTCTTTGAAGCTTTATCCCAATCAAATTGATCGGCCAAATCTTCTCCAGCTTGAGCTCTTCGATCAAATTCTTCTGCTGTTAATTTTTTATGTTTGTTCTTTATATCGCTTTTCATATTTTGTTCCATCCATGGTTAAGGCCTCTGTCTCAACTCTTATTTTGCTCTCCCAAATCTTTTGGGCTTCTTCAAAATCAATGCAGTGTTTCTTTTTAAAGGTAAATCTTACTTTTTTGGGAAATTTTTCAGTTGTTTTTAAAAGCCATTTTAAAAAATCAATCCATTTTACAAAAATAGGAAGATCTGGAGTATTATCCATTCACCCCCAGAGGTAATGTCTCCATATCAATTTTTGTAATTTCTAAAATATTTTGTCCGTATTTTGTGACCTTGGCTCTTCCTATTCCATCAATTTTTTCAAGTTCTGCAAATGTTTGCGGTCGCTGTTTAATAATTTCTGCTAATTGCCGATTGGTAAGGAGCACATACGGTGGAACTCCCTCTTTTTTACTTCTCTCAGATCTCCACTGTCTTAGTAAATTAAAAAGCCCCATGTCTTTTTCTAAAAGGAGCTTCCTCCATGAATCGTCTGCTTTTCCATGGGTTATCTTGGGCTGATTTTCCTGAGACCCTGGGTAATATTTTACAATCAAAGTTACATAGGGAATGTCGTTTCTTAGAAAAAAATGATCCGAAATTGAAATAATCTCCTTATCCCTACAAAATTCTTTGATACTTAAATCATCAAATCCCTCAAAAAGAGAATTAAATATCAAAGTGATTATTTTGACCATCATAATTCTTTTTTAGGTCGCCTTTTAATATGACTTTGGCTTTAAAGCCTGCTTTTTTAAGATAATCTTCGATGGCTACGGCCACAAACTGATTTTGAGAATATCCTAAAATTTTAGCAAACTGAGCCGCACGCTCCAATGAAACCATACGACGATTTTTTTCAATATCGCAAAGGTTAGCTCTAGAAATTTTTAGTTTTCTTGAAAGCTCCGCTTGTGAAATATGATCTGCCAAACGAATAGATTCTATCATTTGCCCAAAAGTAAGATATTTCTCTCTTAAATGTTCTAAAAACTTTATCGCATCGCTTTTTTTCTTCATCATTTGATCTCCATAACATCAACGACTTCAATCGTTCCAACTTCATTAATGAAATAAATTGCCAGATACTGCTTCCCAAGTCTGATCGATCTTTGTGAGAATGATAAAATATTTGGTTATTTAAAAAATTTTAGACGCTGCCGCGTAGGGACTACTCAGAGCACTTCGTGCCTGAGCAGTCCGACGCGGCAAAAAAGGCCAAGTGTAAGAGGGAAAAAGTGCCAAGGCTAAGGTCGCCGAAGGGCGACCGTTTTAATGGCTTTTTGTCCTCACCAGACGGAACCCCACATTGAAGCTGCGGTAGCCAGGGCCGATGCCGATGCGAACAGCAGAGCGCAGGCTCTGCGCACTGCCGTACCAACTACCACCATGCATATCATAAAGTCCAAATGCGTTTGGATTTTTTTGTCCTACCGGATGAGTCTTATTTCCTGAGTTTCCACTAAACCATCCATAATCCCCTAAAACTGCCGCATTATCTCCAAAAGAATAGGCGGCTGTTGCCCCAGCTCTTGCGGCATATTCCCATTCCTCTTCTGTTGGAAGTCTATACGTATAGCCATCGTTCTTTTGATTTAGTTTCTCAATAAACACTTTCACATCATTCCAGGATACTTGTTCCACAGGCAAATTATCCCCCTTAAAATAAGAGGGATTACTGGACATGATAGAAACCCACATCTTTTGTGTCACTTCTGTTTTCATCATTTGAAAATCTTGGGTCAGAGTCACTTGATGCTGAGCCTCATTACTACCTCTATTCGTTTCATTTGAAGGACTTCCCATCATAAATGTGCCTGCTGGAATCCCAACAAAATCTTCAGCGCAAATCTTCTCGGTGAGTCTTGCTTGCTCTTCTTTTCTTCTTACTTCTTCTTGTTGTCTTCTCTCCACTTCTTGTTGTCTTCTCTCCACTTCTTGTTGTCTTCTTATCTCCTCCTCAGCTCTTCTTCTTGTATCTTCTTCCTCTCTTAAAATCTGTCCATCCTCTAACACTTGCCTAATCACTCCTCTTAAAAATCTCACTTTTTGTCCTACCGTGTAGATTTGAGATTTCACTTTGGTGAGCGCTTCATCCACATCTAAAATGAGAGAAGCAATTCGTTCTTTTTCAAGATTTTGTTCTTGTTTCACTGTTAAAAACCACTGCTCTAAGGTTGCCACTTCAAATTCCAATTGGCTTTTCCACGAATGAATCCCGGTTAACCACTCCCTAGCCAAAAGAAGTCTTTTTTGTGAAAACTCAAAAAATGGAAGATTTAATAGACTTCCTGAATCTACAGCTTCTTTGTCTTTGGGATAGTAACTCAGTGCAAAATCAATGGAGTTTTCTAATATCGCAATATTTAAATCAATAGGGCCATGTGCTAATACCCCTTCTTTTTCAACCCCTTTTCCATCTGAAGTTGGAATTCCCACTGTAAGCTCCAAGGCCTGGTTTAAAGCATAGCGAAGAAGGAGCTCCCCTCTTGATTTTTCTGACTGAGAAGACCTCAGTACTACATCTTTGATAGAAGACGTATAAATCTCAAAAACTTCTTCCAAAGACTTATCTTTGGCTTTCTTTTTGGCTCGCTCAAGTGTTGCTTTTGAGGAGGTCAAATATTGAAGTAGATTCTCTTTTTCTTCGGCTGTGAGCTGAGTTCGCTCCGTTCCTTCATGATAGGGATTAGATTCTTGAGCCAAGAGATTCTTCGCTGCGCTCAGAATGACACATGTTCCACTCAGGATGACAAAACATAAAATAAATATCTTTTTCATTTTTCCTCCATTTTTTATTCTGAATTTATTTCTTATACTCTTCTTTTACCTGCTTCCAAACCTCTGCCACATCCAATTCTTTTGTCATTTTCTCTATATAAGCTTCATCTATAGAAGTTATTTTCAAGATGGATATAATATCTTCTTTTTGACGAGAAGACTCTGATTCTTTAAACCATTGAAGTTTAATTAAAATAAGATCTTCAGCAGAGGTAAAATAAATATCTGAACCAAATATATTTTTAACCTGCCT
>JACPST010000119.1 GCA_016193165.1 Deltaproteobacteria bacterium | reverse complement strand
GAGGGTGTGGCTAAAGTAGAAAAGCGACTGGGTGTAGGGCATCTCTATGATCCCAGACACATTGAGCTCGTCCACCATGTGAACCAAGCTCTAAGGGCCCATGTGCTTTTTAAAGTGGATGTCGATTATGTGGTGAAAGAGGGAGAAGTGATCATCGTCGATGAGTTTACAGGACGTCTGATGCCGGGTCGTCGCTATAGTGATGGACTCCATCAAGCCCTGGAAGCCAAAGAAGGCGTTCGCATTGCCAATGAAAATCAAACGCTGGCGACCGTGACCTTTCAAAATTATTTTCGGATGTACAAAAAATTAGCTGGCATGACAGGAACCGCGGATACCGAAGCTGTCGAATTTAAAAAGATTTATAACCTAGAGGTTGTTGTAATTCCGACGAATAAACCGATGATTCGAACAGATCACGCGGATGTCATTTATAAAACTGAAAAAGCTAAATTTCATGCGGTGATTGATGAGATTAAAGCACTCTATGAAAAAAAGGTTCCAGTTCTGGTAGGAACGATTTCTATCGAAAAATCAGAAGTTTTATCTACCCTGCTCAAACGCCACGGTATTCCTCACCATGTTTTAAATGCCAAACACCATGAAAAAGAAGCTGAAATTATCGCTCAAGCGGGTCAGCCGGGAGCCGTGACGATTGCAACCAACATGGCTGGACGAGGAACCGATATTGTGTTGGGGACAGGGGTGGCGCAAGCTGGGGGACTTCATATTTTAGGAACGGAGCGGCATGAGAGCCGACGGATTGATAATCAGCTTCGGGGTCGTTCGGGACGGCAAGGAGATCCCGGGGCTTCTCGGTTTTATCTTTCTTTGGAAGATGATTTGATGCGCATTTTTGGATCTGAGAGAATTTCAAAAGTGATGACCACTTTAGGCATGGAAGAAAACGAGCCCATTGAACACCGCTGGATTACTAAAGCGGTAGAGAACGCGCAAAAGAGAGTGGAAGGCCATAACTTTGAAATCAGAAAACATCTTTTAGATTTTGATAACGTCATGAATATGCAGAGGGAAGTGATCTATGGGATGCGCCGTCAAATTATTCAAGGAGAAGATCTTCAAGAAACCATGGCGGATATGATGCATGAGGTTAGTGAAAACATGGCTCTTTCTTTTGTGGGGGAAGAAAAAATTCCTGAAGATGAGTTTGATTGGAAAGGGCTTGAAGATGTTTTTTATCAGCAATTTGGATTTAAGCTTAATGTGATGACTGGCCAAAAACCTTCGACCAAAAAAGAAGATCTGGTTCATTTTATCGAAGAAAAGGCCAAGGATTTTTATGCCCAAAAAGAGCAAAAATATTCTCCAGAATTCATGCGTCATGTTGAAAAAATTCTGCTCCTTGAAACCATGGATTATCTTTGGAAAGATCATTTGCTTGGAATTGACCATTTGCGTGAGGGGATTAATCTTCGAGCCTATGCCCAAAAAGACCCTATTCTAGAATATAAAAAAGAAGCTTTTGTGATGTTTAAGGATATGACGTTTCAAATCAAGGCCAATAGTCTTTCTAAAATTTTTAGAGCACAGGGGCTTTCGCAAGAAGAGGTTTTGGAGATTCGTCAGCGCCAGCAACAAGAATTGGCTTTTATTCATGGGAATTTAGGAGCCGATAAAGCCGAAACCAAAAAACCCGTCACACGTGTTCAAGAAAAAGTGGGGCGTAACGATCCTTGTCCGTGTGGGAGCGGAAAAAAATATAAAAAGTGTTGTGGAAATAAATGAAAAAACCAGAGGATGAAAATCCGTTAGAAGAACTCCATGATTTTGCCAAGGAATTAGACGCAAAAGAAGGGAGTGAAGAAGCGTTCGATTCTCCCTACGCGCTTCTCATCGAAGATTTAGATCGTGAGCAAGATCGAGAGCGGGTCTATCAGGTGCTTAGTGAAAGCGGCGTAGAGTTAGATTTAGATTCCATCAAGCGGCAGCTTCACGAGGGACATGTGCTGGTGAGTCATTTAAATGAGGCTAAGGCTGCCATTCTCACAGATAAACTCAAAGACATTGAAGCTGATATTCGTTTTGGGCTTTTAGATGATCTTTTGCACAAAGGAAAAACTCAAAGTGCACAAGAGCGCCCCATTTTAACCACTGCGCCTTCCCTTCCAGAGGCTGCGATTAAAAGATATTTGGGCATTGTGTCTACAGAAGTTTCTATGTCGGAAGCTCTTGTCTTAGAAGAGATTGATCGTGAAGTCGGAGAAGGACGATCCCCTTCAGAATATGATCTTTTGGTTTCTAAGGTTTCAGCACAGCTTAAGATCAAAGCTCAAAGCTTAAATGCCGATGCTGTGATTGCTATTTCTTTTGATTTCAAATTCTTGCCTGAAAAAAAATCCTTCGTCATTTTTGCTACCGGCACCGCCGTAGAAATCTAATTTTCCATTTTGCCTAAAATTAATGAGGAATTTCTCGAACAAGATCCTCTAAGAGTTTGGGATGGGCTTCAAAAAACCGCAGCGCTTCTTTAATTTCTGATCGCTTTATTTCTAAATAACGTCTCGATTCAGGCGGGAGTGTGGGACGGCCTTGAATTAAAGCATTCTGGCGTAACATCTCTTGAGCTCGTGCTTGTATTTGCTCCAACGTTGGAATTCCTTCTTCAAAGCCCGATGATAATTTACAAGCTCCGTTATCCAAAGATGTTGCGCGATATTTTTCTGATTGAAAAACTGCACCATTTGTAAAAATTTTGCGCCTTCTTCTTTCCCAAGTTTTGCCATCGTGAGTTCCACAAGCTTGGGGGTTTCCAGATTCAAAAATTCTTGAGTGGGAAATCCTAGTCTTTGAGCCATCTTTTCTCGAACCAAAGGGAGGGTAAGAGGAGTGCCCGTCTCAATTCCTAAATTTTTCGCGTAAAGTGGAATTTTTAGGCTCACAAACCAGTTCGTTTTGGTGTGAAAGAGTTGAAGGGCGCGTTTGGCTTCAAACTTTGCCCAAGGGAGGAGTAAAACAGAGACTCCTCCCGTGATCACGGCTTCCCAAAAAACGTCATCGCTCATTTTTTTAAAATCTCCGTAATTACTGCCTCCGGGTCCTGCTCCACCCGCCGCGATGATTTCTTCAGGAATGGCGCTTGAAAGGTAGAAATCTTCTTTATTTTGAATGATGTGATAAGAACGAGGCGTTTTTACTAACAGGTGATGGCCTGTTTGTATCAGGGCATCGCCGAGTAAAAATACACCAATGGCCACGGCTCCGAGTTGCGCTCCTGGAATAAAATAAAGAATAATTTGAAGAGTGACAAGGCTCCAGAACATGGCGCTGTGCCAAGAGCTGTCAAAATAAGTATCCAGCAGGCCATCTGAGAGTTCTCCGATCATATGAGTGTGCATTTTTCGAAATGCGGTGACACGCCATTCTTGAGCTGGATATTCTTGTTTTACCAATTCAAGTGCTTGGTCGAGAATAAAAGAATCTAAAATAAATTCTTTAGCTTCATCAATCGACCGGGCATGAACGACTTTATCAATATTTTTTCGAATCAGGAGATCTTGAGCGACCAAAGCTTGTCTCAACATGAATGTTCCTAAATAGCCTTTAAGCCATTCATCTAAATCAGATCCTCCTTTGTCGAGATACACTGTTTTTCTTTGATTTCTGAGATCTTGGACTCGTTTGAGTTTCTCGAGAGTTTGTGGGCTTAATAAATTTCCTTTGGTCTCGATAAAATACTCAGGATGAACGTAGCCTGCATGGAAAGATCTGAGTTCATTTTCTAGATGGCGAAGTTCTTTAAGAATGGCTGTGTTTTCTTCTAAGGCTTTTTGAGTGTCTGGAGTCTTTAAAAAAACTTGAACCTTTTTTGGATACGCTTCTTGGAATTTGTCATAGCGAAAATCTGAGGTTTGAAGCAGGGAAAATGTTTCAGCGGCATCCATGGAGCTTGCTAAAAACTCCCGAACTTCAGAAAGCAAAACTCCATCTTGTTTGTTTAAATCTTGAATGTGGTGGAGATAGATTTTTTCTTTACGTTCTTGATTGACATTTCCTGTGCCCGATTCCATAGGAATATCTAAAATACGAAGCACATTGGTCATAATGGCGCGTTTGGTTTTGAGAAATTCCACTTTTTCTTTGGAGGTGGCAAAAAAGTCATCTAATGTTTCTGTGTTTTTAGGATTGAGTCTTTTAATTTTTTCTCCTAATTTTTCTAAAACGGTGAGTGTTTCTTTCAGTTTTTCTCGTTCATGCGGTGTGTTGCTGACCATTTTTTGTACTTGTCCAACGAGAGAGGTATAGTTTTGAAGAAGCTCTTCTTTGGTTGAGGCTTTCGTAAATTTTTCAATATGTTTTATGAGGAAAAGATTATTTTCAATAGAAGAAATCAGAGTGGCTAACACAATTCCAAAATTTATGGGATTCATTTCGATAGGCTTTATCTGAGGAAATTTTTCAATAGGCATCAAATCTGGAATAGAAGAATCCGGGGGATATGGAACCATCGCGTTCATTTCCTCTTGATCCATTTCGCTATCCCGCCAACTCTGGTCAATCTGGCGGCCAGGTAAAAGGGTATGTCCCCAAGAGATATGTTTATTAAAATCATGAAGAAGAAGGGCTTGGATTTGTTCGTCAATTTGGGCGATTTGTTCTGTGGCTCCTTCAACTTGAGCTGAGAATTTTAAAAATTCCACGGCGGATTTTACAGCGGCAGGCGCCGAAGAATCAAAGGTGGCAAGCCATTGTAAAATGATTCCCGGGGTGAGTTCTTTTTCATAGTCTGAAAGATATTTTTGTTCGAGAGACTCTGCGTCGCTGGGCGTCATTTCTTTTGGATTTAAGAAGTGATACTCCAGGTGGTCGTGGAAAAATTTCTTTTTAATTTCGAGAATTCTTGTTTTAATCCACATGGCCAGTTCTTGAGGCTCATATTCTGAAATAGAAAAGGGGTGGAGATACAGCGCTTTTTTAATTTCCGTCTTAGTTGCTTCTTTTTCTATTGTGATCCAAGAACTTTTTTCAAAATATTCTTCAAAGCGACTTCCTAAAGCATCCCACATCCGAGGAGCATGAGACATCAGTTCTTGATAGCGTTCAAGAGTGATCAGCGTGGGAATATCTTGAGTGCTTAAGTGATCTCCTAAGAACTGATTAAAATTTGTTTGTCTTTGTTGTTCCTGGTCCTGGAGCATCGAGCCAAAGGAGTGGTTTAACGATCGAAAGTGGCTGGAAAGTTTTCCGAAAAACTCTTTATTTTCAGAACTTGTTTCAGGCCAGTAGGAGTTAATTTTTAAAAGTTGTCTGCCCAGGAATTGAACTGTTTGTAGTTTTAAAATATTAAGCCAGGCATCTTCATTTTGTTCTCTCAAAAAAGAGGAGAGCTCGATGGCAATTTTAAACGTATCTGAAAAAAACATCCGATCGTCTTTAAAATAAATGAGTGTCGCAAAGGTCTCTCGGGTGGACTGAAATGTTTCTGGTTTGGAAACAGTTGCTTTGATCTGATCAATTTTACTGAGAGGGAATCTTAAATGCCAGGTGTCATCCAGCGCATCAAAAGGATTTGAAAGAGGAAATGTCCTGAGTGAAGTGACAAGATATTGTATTAAAGCTCCTAAATAAACTTTGATGAGGGTGATTTGAAATTCAATGGGCGCGTTTTCGAGCAGCACATACTGCTCTACCTTGGTTTTAAGATCACGCATGTTTGTGTCTAAAAGTGCGAACTTTTTTTCAGGAGAATGACTATGCCAGTGAGAATTGCCTCCTCGAGAGGTCAAAAAGAAAGGATCGTTTAAAAAATCTGGAACGTGGAGAGGAAAAGAAGACGGGGCGGAAGGGGAGGAAGAGAGAGCATCAGAGTGGCATTGTCGACAATAAGCGCCTTCTTGAACCCCTGGCAAAGGTTTTTCTCCTTCCAATGGAAATTTTGGTTTTTGAATTTCATATTCTTGAAGAAGTCTTTGGCTCATGAGCTCTATCGCTTTTCCACCCATTAAAATTTCATCCCGTAACTTCGCTTCAGAAGGCAGCGGGAGAAGGGATGTTGCTTGAGCATAGGCAGAGTGTGGAAAATTGTTTGACACCATGACAAAAGTAAAGAGAATGGCCAAGAAGGAGGCAAAAGTTCTTTGAAAAAGAGTAAAACTAGACTTCATGCCCTTCTCAATATATGCAAGTTAAATGCCAGAAGGATTTTAAGAAATATAAATAATATTCAATAGTTAATAGAATTATTTTTATATTTAAGAAGCCCAAAGTGTCCATATTTGTTACCTTGTCCAATAAATATACAAAATAATGAATAAAAAATGTTTT
>JACPST010000118.1 GCA_016193165.1 Deltaproteobacteria bacterium | reverse complement strand
TTCTTTAGATCTTCTTCGTCCGATCTATAAAAAAACAGCAAGCTTTGGTCACTTTGGACGAACAGAGCCTGAGTTTACATGGGAAAGAACAGACAAGGTCAAAGATCTTCAAAGATTGGTAAGCTAGTCATGACTTACGATGTTAAAGATCTAAAACTTGCCGATCGAGGTAAGCAAAGAATTGATTGGGCCCAAAAAGATATGCCCGTTCTTCGCTCAATTTGCGAATCTTTTGCAAAGAAAAAGCCACTCTCCGGTCTTCGCATTGCAGCCTGTCTTCATGTGACGACAGAAACGGCAAATCTCATGCGAACATTGAAAGCGGGTGGAGCCCAGGTACTCCTTTGTGCCTCAAACCCTTTGAGCACACAAGATGACGTGGCAGCTTCTTTGGCCAAACACGATGAAATTTCTGTCTTTGCCATTAAAGGGGAAGATAAAGATACGTACTATGGACATATTCATTCTGTTTTGGATGCCAAGCCCACCATTACAATGGATGATGGGGCAGATTTGGTTTCAACTCTTCATACCAAAAAAACAGGGCTTATTAAAGATATTTTAGGGGGAACGGAAGAAACGACCACCGGTGTCATTCGGCTGCGGAGTATGTCTGAAAAAGGCGTTCTTCAATATCCGATTATTGCGGTTAATGACGCAAAGACCAAACATTTTTTTGATAACCGCTATGGTACAGGTCAAAGCACGCTTGATGGTATTATCCGAGCAACCAATAAACTCATGGCAGGCTCTGTATTTGTCGTGAGTGGCTATGGCTGGTGCGGACGAGGGCTGGCGATGCGGGCCAGAGGCATGGGAGCCAGAGTGATTGTCACAGAAATTAATCCTTTAAGTGCCTTGGAAGCCGTGATGGATGGGTATCAAGTGATGCCCATTGAAGAAGCGGCACCTCTTGGAGATTTTTTCTGTACCGTGACAGGAGATGTCAATGTCATTCGCACGGAGCATTTTGAACGAATGAAAGATGGGGCTGTTGTTTCTAATTCGGGCCATTTTAATGTGGAATTGGAATTAGAAAAACTGGGTCGCATTGCCAAAAGTAAAAAAGAAGTAAAAGAGTTTGTCGAGGAATATACGCTTTCCAGTAGCAAAAGAATTTATGTTTTGGCCGAAGGGCGGCTCGTGAATTTAAGTGTGGCCGAAGGACATCCAGCCAGTGTGATGGATATGAGTTTTGCCAATCAAGCTTTCTGCGTGGAATATCTGGTGGAAAATCGTCAAAGTCTTCAAAATAGAGTTTATTCTGTTCCAGAAAATATTGATCAAAATATTGCTCGTCTTAAACTCCAAGCGATGGGGGTTAAAATTGATACTTTAACTCCTGAACAAGAAAAATATCTTCATTCTTGGGAACTGGGGACTTGACGCGCGGCACTTCTTAACAATTCACCCCATCGTTTTTTAAAAATAAGAATCAAAGTTTGTAAAAAATACCTTGACGCATTGTATTAATTTGATATAACCAAAAACAATAAGGGTATTGTAAGCGTTCAATTCTGAAAGGGGGTGGCTCACAAGTCACGAGCAAATCATTAAAAATAATTTAACGTGTTGGAGGTATCGTAATGAAATCGAAGGTGTTCGAAGTTTTACTGGGTGTTCTTTTAATACAGTTTATTCTCCCCCAAATCAGTTTTGGTAAATCTCTCGATAGTCTCTATTTTAAGAATTCGATTATTGAAACTGAGAAAATTTCTACGCTCGCGCAAAACTGGGTGGTGCCTGCCACCATCTATCCTTCATACACTATTGTACAATTTGATCCTGCTAAACGTCTCAGTTTTAAAAAAGAGCTTAAAAAAATTTCAGAAATTAAGCGTTACGTTCCTAATAATGCGTATATCGTAAAGCTTAAGGGAACCTCCTTGGACTTGGATCAGTTGCCGGGTGTTCAGTGGTATTCTCATTACGGCTCTTACCTTAAAATAGATAAAAAACTTTTAGATCAAAACACTTCAGATGAGGTATCTTTACATCTTCACCTCTTTTCGAAAGATGAAAACATGTCTGTTCAAGATGCTTTGAAAAAGCTCAACCTTGCTGTGGAAGAGGCATCCTCTACGCATTTAAAAGTGACCACTTCTTTAGACAATCTTTCAAGGCTTGCAGCCATTGAAGGAGTAGAGTGGATTGAAAAAGTAAAAGAAGCAAAGCTGGCTGTGACACCCCCTGTAGAATCTTTTCGACTTGAAGCGCCGCGTCGCAGTGAGTTTGAGTCCCTCAATGGCTATACGACCGGAGCGAAGATTTTAAATGCAGATAAACTGTATCACCAAGGAATTCGGGGAAAAACTGAACTTATTGCTATTGCCGATACAGGATTAGATCGAGGACGCCAAGATAGTTTGCCGAGAGATCTTTTGGGACGTGTGGCAAAAACTTATTCTTTAGGTCGTCCAGAAATTGGAAAGTGGGATGATCCGGATGGCCATGGGCCTCATGTGGCGGGATTAGTGGCCGGCAATGGAGCGTTGTCGAAGGGTTCTGTGCGTCGGATGGCCTATGAAGCCAAAATTATTTTTCAATCTGCCTTTCAGTGGGGGGTTCAGCGTGGAAAACTCATGAAAGGGGTTGTGCTTCCTGACTCTATGGAAGATTTATTTGAAGTGCCTTATCGGGATGGGGCTAGAGTACACTCGGACAGCTGGCAATATGTATTGAGTCAAGGTGAGTATGAAACCTATGCGGCACAACTGGATGAGTTTATATGGGAACATCCAGATTTTGTGGCCGTCTTTGCGGCTGGAAATAGTGGCGTTGATTTAGATGGCGATGGATTCATTGATGAATCTTCTTTAGCCGTGCCTGCTTCTGCTAAAAATTGTATTGCTGTTGGTGCGTCTGAAAATTTGGTATTGAGAGCAGGATTGCAAAAATCATGGGGACTTTTGGGGCGCCTAGGTCCGGATACAGAGGAAAGCATTTGGGGAGCCTCACCCGTTCGAGATGATTTACCATCCAATAATTTAGCCGGGATTGCTGCTTTTAGTAGTCGAGGTCCTGCGGCCGATGGTCGTATCAAACCAGATGTGGTGGCTCCTGGAACCAATAATCTTTCCTTAAGATCTTCAGCAGAAGAAGTAAGCCCTGATGAATCGTGGGGAGTTTTTAATGATAATTATGTTTTTATGGGCGGAACCAGTATGGCTACCCCCTTGGTGGCTGGAGCTGCGGCTTTGGTGCGACAGTTTTATCATAATCAAGAAGGGCGAAAATTTGTGAGCAGCGCTTTGGTGAAAGCTACTCTCATTAATGGAGCTATGGATTTATATCCTGGGCAATTTAGCAATTTTAGAGAAATTTCTTCTGTGCGTCCCAATGTCCATGAAGGATTTGGTCGCGTTGACTTGGGAAATAGTCTTTTACCTTCTGCTCCTCGTTTTCGTCGTTCCATTGATGATACACAAGGCATTGGAGAGTCCGAAGAACGTACCTACTCCATTAAAATAAAAAATGAGCAAGAACCTCTTCGGGTCACCTTGGTCTATAGCGATTATCCCGGCAGCCCTGCCGTGGCCAAAGCTCTTGTGAATGATTTGGACTTAACAGTTCAAGATAGTTCCGGACAAGTGTTTTATCCCAATGGACGCAATGAACGAGATGAAGTGAATAATGTAGAGAATATTGATCTTACGGATCTTAAGGCAGAGACCTATGTTGTGCGTGTTCGTGGGACCTCTGTTCCTTTAGGGAGCGGAGAACAAAGTCGGCAGCCTTTTGCCGTCGTGATTTCAGGAGGTTTAGAATTATAGAGAAGGTGATGTTTTCATAAATGCAGTTTAACTGGTGTCGCGACACTAGTCTGGAGAGGGAACATGATTCAAAAACTTTTCAGTAGTACGTGCTTCGGTGTAGTTTTAATTGCAGTTTCAATGGTTGTACAAGCAAATGATGAAAGTTCGTTTGTTCTTTTTAAAAATAAAACCATTGATACATCCATAAAATCCTCCAAAGCTCTTCACTCTTCTATGGCAACCACTTCTCCCAATGACCGGTCGGTCATTGCACTTTCTCATCAAAAAGTTTATTTGGTGGTCCAGTTTAAAGGGCCCATGACTCAAGATACAAAAAAGAAAGTTCAAAAAATTGGAGCAGAACTTTTAAGTTATATTCCTCACTATGCTTTTATTATTCGATTGTCTCAAAAATTTTCTCCTCTGTTATTAAATATGCAAGCCGTGAAATGGGTAGGAGATTATGAACCTGAACTAAAACTTTCTTCCGCATTGACTCGGAATGACGCTGCAAACGAAGAACAGATGATGAGTCTTCATATTAAGCTATTTTCTGGGGAAAAGTCCGGAGTATTAAAAAGTGTGATTCAAAAATATTCTGGAACAATACTCTATGACAAAAAAGATATTGTAAAAGTTCTGGTGAAACGCAAAGCTATCCAAGACATTTCTTATATTGAGGGTGTGGAATGGATTGAGGAAGCTAAAAATCCTGTTCTTTTGAACACCTTTATGAACGAAGATGTCGAAGAAAATTTAGAAAAGTCTCAAGCAGATGTAGATCCTTATCAGGAGATTACAGGTTTTGAAAGTGGAGTAAGGCGTCTTCAATTACAGAATGCGTATGCGGCAGGACTGACAGGAGAGGGTCAAATCGTTGGGGTAGCGGATACAGGTCTCGATTTGGGCGATGTGAATGGTCAAATGAGTGATGATTTTAAGAC
>JACPST010000020.1 GCA_016193165.1 Deltaproteobacteria bacterium | reverse complement strand
TTTCCCATCCATGCTTTCGCTTGGCCCGTTTCAGTGTTCACCCCCCGCTGACCATTGCTGAGAGACACCACCCAAAATTTTCCAGAAAACTCTAATCCCTCATCGGATCCATCAATATTTGCCGCGGAATTGCTCGGCAAGACGCCTTCAATGGGATTATTCGCCCACGTTTCTTCTCCAATCCCTAATTTAAAACGCCCTAATCTTCCACTCAGACTCCACGGTGTTTCTTTTAAAGAAGAAATAAAATCTTTGGCTTGTAAAAACACATAGTCCGCAAAAGGACTATTGGCGGCGGCATTGTTCAAATTAAACCGAACAATTAAATCATAGGTCTCAACAGGTTTAAATCCCAGTACAAGTTTCACATCCGGGATTTCAAATGATCCACTACGAAAGGAGCCAGAATCTTGGGATTTTAAATATCCCAAAGAAGCTCTTCCTTTAAGTTTTAATTTAGTAAGGATATTTTCATTTGAAGTTTCTCCCCAAGCTCCCCAACTCTGAAGGTAAAGAATGCCTGTAAAAATAACAATAAGAAAACGCACAAACGTAAATATACCTAAAACATATACTGAGCTTCAAGGGAAAATTTGTTGATACGATCTGATGCACCCCCACTTCGCTCTTCTTGAATGTTTGTAAATTCTCCCACAAACCGTCCATATGTAAAGGGGCGCCACACAAGTCCCGCCACAGGGCCATGATTTTGGCTGCTATCTGAATCATCTGAATCAAAGTAGTCATATCGAAGATACGGCACTAAAATATCAGAATACGCTTTATAGCCAACCTCAAGATAGCCTCCAAGACTGTTGGCTTTATCTCCTACGATATTTTTTCTATTTTTTCCAAACAGAGCCAGCCCTGAAAGCGTAAAAGAATTGGACAAATAATTAAACATGGGGCCTGCTTGAAAAAACGTATCATCAAACCCTGCTCTTGGAAATTTGCCATGATAGCCATAAAGCCCCACAATACTTCCCTCTTTATCAAATTCGTAGTCTAACGTTGCATATACATCTTTATAGCGGTTGGTATCAACGCTGTTAAAAAGATTTCCCCCCGTTCCATTGATAACCCCTATAGTACCCATAAATCCTTTATAAAATTGACTAATATCTAGACCATAGTTTCTTTGAAAGGGTTTATAGTTTGTGCTCCCAAAAGTGCTGGTTAATGCCATAGCTCTATCTTTTCCAAAGCGTCCTCCCACTCCATGAATATAAAGAAGTTGTGGTGAAAGTTGTCCAAAGCGAGCGGTGGTAAACTTCTTTTCATCTCCATACGTATATTGTAAAAAAGCATCCGCTAGTTTAGTCCTTCCAAAATCATTAAAGTCACTCGTTCCCGAAGTATTCCCTGAGTTTTCATGAAGATACATTTCTACAAAATAAGAAAAACCTTTATCCAAAGGCCCCCCTGTATAAACAGAAAAAGCATGCTCTTCAAACGTATCTACTTTAAAGGTATTAAACCTGACCTTGGCTGTCAGACTTAAGTAATCACTCAAGGATTTTCCAGAGGCATCTTCTTTAAAGTTCATATGCCCTTGCCGAAGAAAATCTTGCCCTGTTTTATTCAGTTTATTGGCACTCCAGTGACAGACCGTGCAATCAAATCCATATTTTCTAGCCCATGCCGCCACCGCAAAAACATCTGTGGCTGTAAAACTTAAACACAAAACAACCAAAATTCCATATATGAGGGGTATTTTTTTCATTATCTTCTCCTTTTTAATAAGGTTATTTTAAAGATTTATACTTAAATACCTAAACATACATAAGCGTTTTAAATCAACACCTTTCACTATAAGAAATTTCGGCCTGACATAAACATGATCCACATCATGTTTGTTTTTAAAAAGCCCTGTATCCTTGTTTTCGCAAATAGGGGAATTTCTCCCTATTAAACCCTTACAGGAGGTCGTATGAAAAAGAAGTTCATCCACCTGGCCATCGCCAGTATCGTCATGGGTTCTCTCTATGTCTATGCTCAAGAACAACAAGCGCCAGAACAACAACAAAAAATAAAACTCAGCGATGCCTTATATCCTAAAGTGGAATGGCATGGACTGGTTCAAGTGTGGTTTACAGGGTCTGATGACACCCCGGATCAATTTAAACTGCGCCGAGGTGAACTCCATGCCAAGGGCAGTTTAACTGAAGATTTAGAATTTTTTGTCATGATCGACCCTGCTAAAAGCTTATTTGAAAATAAATCTGTTGCTGGAACAATTGTGCGGCAGGCCAAGAAAGATGCGAGCGTTCTTCAAGACTTGGGGCTTACCCTTAAACTTCCTCATCAAATTAAACTGACCTTTGGGCAATTCAAACGCCCCTTGGGGATAGAAGGCCTTCAATCTTCGTCACAAGTCGAACTCATGGAAAAAGCGCTGGTCACACGAGAGTTCACTGACAAACGGGACATGGGTATAAAAGTGGAAGGAGCTGTCGAACCGCTTAAACTGCAATATTTGGTTGGATTTTTCAATGGAGAAGGCCCCAATAGCGGTGACACCAATGATCAAAAAGATATTTCCGGAATGCTCATCTTAAAGCCGGTTGAAGATTTTCGTCTCTTTGTCTCTGCCTATGAAGGCACTCAAGGGATTCATAATGACACACAAGGAAGAGAAGGAACGGGCGCGGAGTTTCATCATGGCCATTTT
>JACPST010000117.1 GCA_016193165.1 Deltaproteobacteria bacterium | reverse complement strand
GAATGAGGGCCATGTCTTTGGCATTGTAGCGTACCTTTTCTTCTTGTTTAAATGAACTATCGTGTTCTTCGTCAATGATGATGACGCCACACTTTTCAAAAGGCGCAAAAAGAGCACTTCGAGCCCCCAGTGCGATAGAAACTTTTTTGTTTTTAATCTTAAGCCACTCTTCTCTTCGTTGGGCGGAAGTCAAGCGGCTATGCAAGACTGCGATCTTTCCTGGAAAACAACTTTCAAAGCGACTTAAAAGCTGGGGTGTAAGAGAAATTTCTGGAACAAGGACAAGCGCCTCTTTTTTTTGTATGAGGGCTTCTTGGATAATGCGCAAATAAATTTCTGTTTTTCCGCTTCCTGTAACTCCATGAAGCAAGAAAGGAGAAAAAAGGTTTTTACCTAGGGCATTTTTAAGTTCTTCTAAAATCTCCTTTTGAGAAGATGTGAGAGAAATAAAATTTTTTTCTTCGGGCGATAAGCCTTCTAAGAGATACGGTTTAACTTTTTTAGATTTTTGCACTTCAAAATTGGGGAGCGCCATTTTTAAGACTTCTCCTAAGGGCGCCGCGTAGTGAGAAGCTAAGCGCCTTAGAAATTCAAGCATTTTATGAGAAAAAAGCGGAGCTGGATCGGGCAACTCTAGGATAGTTTTTAAATTTTTATGAGGAGAAGTTGAAAATCCAACCACCGTCCCTAAAAATTTTCTGTTTTTAAACGGAACAAGAACCCTAGATCCTTCCTGAATGCGGTCCTCAAGAGCAGGGGGCACTTCATAATGAAACGTATGAAGTAACGGGAGAGGAACAGCAACCTCAGCAATTTTGGGTAATCCCTCAGTTTTGGGTTGATACTGCGTTCTCGCCTCCTTCAAAGCCTCAACGTACTTTTAGTACGCCTCGGCTTCTCAGTCGGCTGCGGCCTTGTCTGAACCCAAAACTGAGGGATTACAATTTTGGGAGGAAGGGTCATAAGGATTTAACGATACTCTAAAATGAACTTTTCTAAAACTTCTTTAATGTAAGATGTTTCTTCGCTTACAGCAGTACTGTTTGTCTTTACAGTTTTTTGGGCAATTTTTTGAGCATCAAACACATCCTTTGAAAATTTTGGATTGATCAAAACTTTGGTGCTGTCCAGTTCAATCGTGATACCGGTGGCCCCTCCTTCTTGAACTTCTATTTTTTGGGGATAACGGAAGAAGGTTTTTTTTAAAGGAGGAATGGGTGTTTCTTGATAATTTTGGAAGATAAGCACCCTTCCTCCGACCTCCATTTTTTGGGGTACAAATAAATCCTTTTCAAACCAAATTTTTTGAGAACCAGATGGGGCAGATAAAAGCAGAGTTACATTCTTTTCAAGTTTTTGAGGGGTTGATTTTTCAATCTTTCCTAGTCGCGCCAATGAAATGGTTCCTTCGATGTTCCAATCTTTTTCTTTGGCGGGTTGATTAGGAGAAGCGGGTTCTTCCTCTTTTTCTCCCGCGGAAATAAATTCATTGTGTATTAGATTTTGGAGAAGAGAAGGGAAGTCGGTTGTAAAAAAGAGAGCTGGCCAGGCATTCAAGGGAGCCTCAGGTCTGGTTTCTATGGTTTTATGATAAATAACCTTGCTGACCTTGCCCGTTCTGAGCAACGTGTAAAAAATGCCTTGGCAAGTATAGTCAAATCGCGAAGCATTTAAAAGCGCGGAAACAGAAATCGTTTCTTGGCAATCAAAAGCCCGGGGAGAGTAAAAACCTTCAAGGAAATGAATGGTTTGAGAAACCCCCACCTCTTTCAGAATCTTCCGAGAAGCGATATTATTTTGCAATACCGTCTTCGCCGGCAAAAGAAACGCAAAGGTCACTAATGGCCAATGGAGAAGGATGATTAATACAACAATGTATATTTTGAGAAGGGAGATAAATTCATGAGAGCGAATTTTTTTTAGAGCGAGCATGAATTTATCCCCCTTCTATAACTCTAGGCGTTTAAGTGTTTGAACCAGCCTATCTCTGAATTCTGGCCGTTTGAGTGCATAATACAAATTCGCTTCCAAAAATCCAAACTTATCTCCCGCGTCAAATCGCACGCCTTCATAGCGATAGCCCAGAACTTTTTGCTGAACAGAGAGTTTCACTAAAGCATCTGTAAGCTGAATTTCTCCTCCTTGTCCCACAGATAAATTTTCAAGAATAGAAAAAATTTCTGGAGTTAAAACATAACGGCCAATAATGGCTAGATTGGAAGGTGATTTTTTTTTCTTTGAGTTGCGTCTGCAATTCCGTAGAGGGGAGTTTGATTTTTTTCAACTTCCATAAGGGCAATCACAGAAGATTTTTCTTCTTCAAAAAGCCGTATCAGCTGCTGGATACAAGGAGGAGAAGCATCGACCAGATCATCTCCAAGGAGAACCGCAAAGGGCTCATTTCCCACCACATCTTTTGCGCACAAGATGGCATGGCCTAGTCCCAAGGGTTTTTTTTGGCGAACCGTGACAATACTTGCTAGCTTAGTTAAAGACTGAACTTCTTCGAGGAGCTTTTCTTTTTTTCGGTCTTTAAGAAGGGTTTCAACTTCAATATGGGTATCAAAATGATCCTCAATGGCCTCTTTGCCGCGGGCATTTACAAAAATAATTTGTTCAATCCCACTTTGGACGGCTTCTTCAACGATATATTGAATGGAAGGCTTATCCACGATGGGAAACATTTCCTTGGGAACTGTTTTGGTTGCAGGAAGAAAACGCGTTCCTAGGCCAGCTACAGGAACGACGGCTTTCTTAATTTTTTTCATGCCTGATCTGATTTTTCTTGTTGTTCAGCTTCTGTTTTGCACTCAATGCAAAATGTGGTGAC
>JACPST010000019.1 GCA_016193165.1 Deltaproteobacteria bacterium | reverse complement strand
TCAGAATGATTAATCTCTTGTGCGGTGAGCGCTCCACAAAGTTTAAAAAAACGCCCAAAGATTTCAAAATTTTCTATTTCTGCAATTTGGCGGACATCTCTTTCGATATACGTTCGTTGATAGGCGCTCAAGAAATCGGGAATATTTTCAAGTTCTAAAAAATGAGCTTCCGGGAGAAATCCCCGCCAAAGTTGTTCATAAAGCGCCCGACGCCTTTGGGGCGGTTGAAAATTTTTGACCATTTCAAGAGAGGGTTGAGAAAGCCATCTTTCCAGCCAGTGGGATTGTTCTGTCGTTTGATATATTTCTTTGAGGGCAAAGCTTTCAAGATCAAGAAAAACAACACGGCCGGCCAATGACTCTGATAAGTTTTTCATGACTTCCCATTGTTGGGATCCCGTAATTAAAAATTGTGCCGGCTTCTTATCTTTGTCGACCATTCTTTTGATGGCTGGAACCAAATTTGGAACATACTGAATTTCATCCAGAATGACAGGGGGTTTACGGTTTCTTAAGAAAAGATCCGGATCAGCTTTGGCATTCTCTATGTCCATCACCGGATCAAAGGTTATACAGGGAAGATTTGGAAAAAGCTCCTGCAATAGGCGACTTTTTCCAACCTGTCTTGCTCCACTTACCACAACAACAGAAAAAGACTGAAACAACCTTAAAAGGCGTTTTTTAACTAATCTCTGATAATAGGGATACATACTTGAATATTAAAGATTATATCACTAATATTCAAGGAAAAATAGAGCGTTCTTCGGCTATCAGGGAAATCTCTACTTAAGAACTCGCCCTGACTTACCCGCTCCAGACAAATTGGAAATATCTCAGTTCTGAACTGAAAAATATTTCTTGAAATGCTCTGGGCAGGCGATATCGTCTCCTAGACTTTGCATTTTTTTCTTTGACGAAAGTTATTTTCTTAGAGTAGCCTTTGGGGTTGGGGGGTGTTCTATGAAAAAAATGTTTATCTTAAGTGTTGTGAGTTTAGGGCTATTGGCCTCAACGGTTCTTTCTGCTTCCATGAAAATTAATGATGAGACGTGTTATCTTTTGTCCTTTGACACGATTGCGTTTAATCCGATTCATCTGTATGGAAGATATTTGAGTCTTTCTGAAGATCATACACTCTACTTTAAAGAAGAAGGCAGAGTGGTAGGATTCGTAAATAAAGTGGGACACATTTTACTCGAATCTCCAGAAGAAAAGTGCCTGAACAAAAAACCAGAACTGGGCCAGCTTCTTAAAACAAAATAAGTTTTAAACTGTTAAGATCTTCGATTAATAGCTTCGGAATCCGCCGCGACCCCCGCCAAAACCACTACGAGGTTTGGGTGGGCGAGCTTCATCGATCTTGAGAGGACGTCCTTCAAAATCTTTGCCGTTTAAGGCTTCTTTGGCTTTTTCGGCATCGGCTTGATTGCCCATCTCGACAAAACCAAATCCTTTTCCACCAATAATATTCACCTCTTTGACTTCACCATATTGGGAAAACAACTCTGTTACTTGCTGTTGCGTCACAGAATAACCTAAATTTCCAACATAGAGCTTACTACTTTTCATTTTTTTTCCTCCTAAAGGGTTAACGGGGCATGTATCCACCGCCATAGAATAAAAGTCAACATTTAATATTGTAACTGTTCTAAAGCTTCTTTAATTCGCGCAATTCCTTTTTGAATATTCGCAATAGAAGTTGCATACGAAAGACGAATATATTTATCTGCCCCAAAAACTTTTCCAGGAATGGTAGCCACCCTGGCTTCTTCTAAAAGATACGTTGCCATATCTTCAGAAGTATTGATTTGGCGATTTTGAAATCGGGTTTTGTAATATTTTGAAACATCGGGAAAAAGATAAAAGGCTCCCGGGGGTTTAAAACAAGAGACTTTTTTAATTTTAGAAAGCTCTTCTAACCCTACCGCTCGTCGCTGTTCAAATTCCTTGACCATCGCCCGCACACACGCTTGGGGTCCAATAATGGCTTTCAACGCGGCCTTTTGCGCAATGGCATTCACCCCAGAAGTCGACTGACTCTGAATCACACCCACCGCAGTTAAAATTTCTTGAGGGCCAACGGCATATCCCACACGCCAGCCTGTCATGGCATAGCTTTTGGAGAGCGTATTAAAAATGATGGTTTTTTCACAAAGTTTTTTAGAAAATTTGGCAATCGAATAAAAAGGTTGATCCTCATAAAGCATTTTAGAATACGCGTCGTCACTCAACACCCAAAGGTTATGCTCTTCTAAAATAGCAGCTAAGGCTTCGAGTTCTGTTTTGGTATACGTAGCGCCTGTCGGATTCGACGGTGAATTTAAAATAATAGCTTTAGTTTTAGGCTTAATCGCTTTTTTTAACTGTTCGGGTATAATTTTAAATCCCTGACGAGGAGTGGTATTTAAAATTTTAGGAACAGCTCCTGCCAACCGAAGCATCGGCGGATAAGAAAGCCAATAGGGAGCAGGAACTAAAACCTGATCTCCCTTGTTCAAAGCCGCCTGAAAAAAATTATACAGAGCCTGCTTAGAGCCATTGGTCACAACAACTTGTTTCCAGTTATAATCTAGTCCCAAATCATTTTTGATCTGCTCAACAATCGCTTTTCTCAGTTCTGGTATTCCTTCGGGCGCTGTGTATTTTGTAAATCCTTCATTTAAAGCATCGATCGCGGCTTGTTTAATATGAATGGGCGTATCAAAATCAGGTTCACCAATCGTCAAAGAAACGATATCTATCCCCTGGTCCTTGAGTTCCTTGGCTTTGGCCGCAATGACCAGTGTTTCTGAAGCTCCAACCCCCTCAAGTCGCTGAGCAATCATCGTTTAAATTTTTCCTTTAGTTTTTTTTCAACATGAGAAGGCACAATGTTTTTTAGCGCCCCTCCAAGCTTTGCCACTTCACGTACCAAATGAGAACTCACAAAATAAGTGTCTTCAGAAGTCATCATAAAAAAAGTATCGATTTTAGAATTTAATCTCTTGTTCATCGCCGCCATTTGAAATTCATATTCAAAATCGGATACCGCCCGAAGCCCCCGAATAATGGCATGTGCTTTTTTCTGAGCAGCATACTCGACCAAAAGACCATTCCAATAATCAATGGTCACACGTTTTTCTTTTTTAAACGCTTCCTGAAGAAGAGCTCTTCTTTCTCCTACACTAAATAAATTCTTTTTTTGAGCACTCTCGGCAATCAGCACAATCACTTCATCAAAAATACTGAGACTTCTTTTGACAATATCCACATGTCCGAGAGTAACAGGATCAAAAGAACCTGGATAAATGGCGAGCC
>JACPST010000132.1 GCA_016193165.1 Deltaproteobacteria bacterium | reverse complement strand
CTATTGAGCATTATGGATATCAGATTCTTGGAAATTTTAGCCCTTTTGTTTATACGTTAGCAACGAAAGCTCTCCCGCGTTTTTTAACCCTTCTTTTAAATACCTTATCTTTAAAATCTTTAAAGCGGCTTGTAACCCTGAGTCGCTCGAATATTCATGAAAATATTTTTCTATCCGGTCATATGGCGTGGGCCCGAAAGTTAAGTCAAAAGGGGACTCTGGTTTTTACACCTACCTATGTTAGCAATTTAGATTCCATTGTGATGGGCATTGCTCTTTTTTATGCGGACTTGCCTCCTGTGATGTACGGGGCAGGGCTTAATCTTTTTAAAAATAAACTGATTGGTTATTTTATGGATAACTTAGGGGCATATAAAGTAGATCGTCTTCGCATTCACCCTCTCTATAAGGATGTCCTCAAAGAATATGCGGCGTGTTCTATGGAGCTGGGCTACCATAATCTTTATTTTCCCGGGGGCACACGCAGTCGTTCTGGAGCTGTAGAAAAGAGATCGAAAGATGGGTGGGCGCTTAAAAAAAAGTTTGCAAGATTTAAAAGATCGTTCTTTAATTTCATCTCAAACCTTTGAGGAGTTAGCCTTATGGAAATAAAACAAATTAAGCCATCCGTTTATGCCATTCGTTTGGTGCGTGAAGAAGAATTGATTGGCTCTTTGACGAAGATGGCCCAGGATTTTAAAATTGGTTTTGCCGCACTTCAAGCCATCGGAGCTTTAAAGGATGTGGAATTAGGATATTACGATCTACTCATCAAAAAGTTTCACAAAAAAGTTTTCTCAGAAGATTATGAGCTTTTGTCCGCGCAAGGCAATATTTCGTGGTTAACGAATGGAAATCCTTTTGTCCATATTCATGCCGCCTTATCCGGACGAGACTATCACGTTATTGGAGGACATCTTTTTTCAGGAAAAGTAGCCGTCACTTTAGAAGTTTTTGTTACGGCCTTTCCTGTTCAAGTTCAAAAAATCCCCAACCCAGAGATTGGAATTAATGTTTGGGATTTAAAAAACTGTACTCTTTAAGAGTTATCTGTTCCACAGCATTTTTTGTGGAGGATGCAGTCGAGTCCCCATTTTTGGCATCCTGTGCAAACAAGTGCTAGAGAAGATCCCAAAAGTACAAAGGGAAACTCAAAGCCTCCTTGGCTGGCAAAAAATCCATTTTTAAGATGAACCGTAAGAATAGCTACGGTCATCGTACAAGCAAGTAAAGCCGCAAAAAGTCGTGTTCCAATGCCCAACAACACGCCAAAGCCTCCTAAAAATTCTGTAAAGCCTAAGACGTAAGCCATCACTTCTGGCATAGGAAAGCCCAGTTGTGAGAGAAAGCCGGCAGTTCCAGCTAGTCCACCACCGCCAAAGGCCCCTAATACTTTTTGAGAACCATGAAGAAAAAAGGTTATTCCAACGGTCAATCTTAAAATCAAAGTTGCCCATTCTGGACATATTTTACAACACCATTTTGAATCAATCATATGCGCACCTCTCCTATTTTTTAGATTAACAAAAGAGGAACAGCGGTTGCAACGACTTTCGTTTTGTGTTTTACTGCCTCTTTGTATGACTTATGACGTCATTGTAGTAGGCGCTGGCGCAAGCGGTATTTTTACCTCCCTTTTTCTTATCGAAGAAAATCCCAATCTTAAAATTTTACTCCTCGATAAAGGAAAGCCTTTAGAAGATCGAGACCGAAAACAAGGTAAGGATCTTATGGAAGGATGGGGTGGGGCTGGAAGCTTTTCCGATGGTAAGCTTGTGTTTTCTACGGATCGAGAATACGGCGGAAATCTTCAGGAATATATCCACGACATGGATTTATTTGGCCGCCTCATGCGAAAAGTGGATGATATCTACATGCGCTTTTCCAGTGAGAAAAATATCCGCGTGTATGGAGATGATGAGGAAAAAATTGAATCCATCAAAGTTCGCGCGGCTCGCTGTGGGCTTCATTTGCTCTCTGCCAAAATCAGGCATTTAGGGACAGATCATAATTTTGAAATTTTAAAAAACATGTACGCGTACATGAAGGATCGAATTGAGATTCGTTTTTATCACGAAGTGGCGGGGTGCGCTCAAAGAGACGGTGGATTTGAAGTTCATATTAAAGATTTAGCCCATACCAAAGAATTTATTGAAACGTCTCCCTATTTGGTGCTGGGGCCTGGCCGAAGAGGCATGACCTTTTTTAAAAAATTGGCTGAGCAAATAGGCTTAGAGTTGATTAATAATCAAGTCGATATCGGGGTTCGAGTAGAGCTTCCTAATTGGGTGATGAAAGAAATTTGTGATGTGGTGTATGAACCCAAGCTTGTGGCTCGCACGCCTAAAACAGATTTAAGAGCACGCACGTTTTGTGTAAATTACGGCGGAGAAGTCGTGCAGGAAGAAGTGGATAAGCTGATTACGTGCAATGGACATAGTTACGCGGATGATTCAAAGAAGACAGCCAATACAAACTTTGCTCTTTTAGTTTCAACCAAGTTTACTCACCCTTTTAATGATCCATATGAATACGGGAAAGCTGTGGCCAGACAATGCAACGTGCTTGGAAATGGCGTCATTGTTCAGAGACTTCGCGATTTAAAAGAAAATAGAAGAACGACTGAAAAAAGACTTCATGAAATGAATCTTCAGCCTACGCTTAAAACTGCAACCCCTGGAAATTTAGGCTATGCGTTTCCTTACACGCAACTTTTGGCTATTTCAGAAATGTTAGAGCTTTTGGATAAACTCATGCCGGGTGTTTGCGGCTCGGACACGCTTCTTTATGGGCCGGAAATCAAATGGTATTCGAGCCGAACGGTTTTAAAGCCCGGCTACAGGGCATGTGACCCTTTCTTCTTCTCGGAGTCTAGGGCATTCCCCTGTATGGATCACTTAAAACATTTTTTTGTTTTTTGGGTGCCCGTCATTGCCTGGTGTGCTTTGATTTTTTATTTTTCTCACCATCCCGTTCCAGAGCCCATGAGCGAAAGTCAGACATTTAAAGGCGTAGATATTATTTATCATTTTTTAGCCTATGTTCCCTTAGGCGTATTATCTTTTAGAGCGTCAAAACATTTTTTATTTTCTATTCTCTTTGTTTTTTTATATGGGATTTCAGATGAGTTTCATCAATCTCTCTTGCCGTTTCGTGATTTTGAAATAAAAGATATGATGGTCGATGGAAGTGCAGGATTTTTTGGGGTATGGAGCTTAAATCTATGTCGGTTTCTGAGTGGAACATAGGATATTCTGTTTTATCTGAGCCACTTCGTGCTTGGAAGATTGGAACTCAGGGTCCATCTATTCATTTTTATGGGGGTTTTCATGGAGATGAACCAGAAGGAGTTGCTTTAGCGCTTTCCTTAAAAGACTACCTGATTCAAAATGCGGATCGCTTTCAAAAGAAGACCTTGATTGTAGTTCCTATTGCAAATCCTGATGGATTTAAAAATCAAACACGTGTGAATGCCCATAAAGTTGATCTCAATCGGAATTTTCCAACAAAAGATTGGACATCCAAGGCCTCTCAACCCAAATATTATCCAGGGCCCAACCCAGGTTCTGAGCCCGAGGTTCAAGCCTTTGTAAATCTCATTCAAGAGTCCAAGCCTCATAAAATTATTTCTTTTCATAGTTTAAATCCCCATCAGATTAATTATGATGGGCCTGCTCATAAACTTGCTCATGCGATGGCAAAGCATAATGGCTATCCGGTTACCGAAGATATTGGTTATTCTACCCCGGGTTCTTTGGGAAGCTATGCGGGACGAGAGAAAAAAATTGCTGTGATTACCTATGAACTTCCTGAAAAAATTTCTCCTGAAAAAGCATGGAAAGAGTCTGTGGAAGCCATTCTAGAGGCCATTCGATTCTAGTGTCGCTATACTAGTCTTTGATCTAGCAAGCTGGTTTGACAAACCGCCTTAGATCGTTCATAATGAGTTTACTTTTAAGGTGTCGCTTTCCCCACAAAAAATTATCAAAGGAAAACAAGGATGGAGCGGCAAGGTGTCTTATTTATCGGTCTTCAGAAAGATTGGTTTTCTTCTGCCCAGTGCCCTTATTTTCATGTGTATCATGTTCCTTCTTTGAAAGAGGCTTCCTCTCTTTTAAAAACAAAGCCCATTAAAGTTATTTTATCTCCAGAAGTTCAAGATTTTGAATATTTGAAAAAGGTATTCCCGGAAACAGTTCGCATTTTATTAATCGATAAATTGGATGCCAAAGTAACGAAGGAGGCCATTAATGGCGGAGAAGTTTTTCGTTTTATTTTAAAATCCAGCTCCTCTAAGGAAATTCGTGAGGCCTTAATTCAGGGAACTCATCATTTTGATTTGGTATCTAAACATGAGCACTTGACGGCCAATTTAAAAATCCAAAACAAGAAATTAGAAAAATTTATTCAAAAGCTTGAAAGTCAAGTTGCCCGGAGAACTCAAAGATTGCAATCTGTGGAAGGGGAGCTTCACAAAACAAAGCGGTATTTAGAGCAACTCAATCATCTCATTGCTTGGATTAACGCGAGTTCAACGCAAGAAGAGTTAGCAACGCGCGTTGAAAAAGCTCTAAAAGGAATTTTATCTATTGAAAAAGTGATTCTTTCTGAAACGATTGCCGAAGATACGGTCAAAAAAATTAAAGAATTGGGGCTTCCTTCCATTGTGATACCTTTGATTTATCAAAAGAAATGTTTAGGGCATCTTTATTTTTTATGTGAAAACGAAGAAAAAATTATTGAGCTTTATGAGAAGATAGATCTGATAAAACAAGTCTCAGATGCCGTTGCGCTTACCTTGGAAAAAATTCATATTTTTACTGTTTCTATTGCTCGAAAAGAAGAATGGCAGAAAACTTTTGATGCCATTATTGATCCTGTATCCTTAGTGGATAAAGACTATACGATCGTACGTGCGAATGTAGCTTATAGCCAAATTTCTGGAATGAAAATTCAAGAACTCGTGGGGCAAAAATGCTATAAAGTGTTTCAAAAAAGAGAGTCTCCTTGTGAGGGGTGTTTGCTTAAAGAATCTCTTTCTCGAAAAAAACCTCAAACGTTTGATTTAAAAAGCATGGCCCAAAATACTTTTTACGCGACCTCTTCTTTCCCAACCAAGCCGCTAGAAGAAAAACTGGTGGTTCAATACTATCGTGATCAAGGGGAGGAAAAGCGTTTACGAGATCAACTGATTCAAGCAGAAAAAATGGCAGAGATTGGTATTTTAGCAGGCAGTGTGGCGCATGAAATCAATAATCCTTTAGGGGGGATTTTGGCGTTTGCACAAATTTTGCTTTCAGAAATTCCATCTCAAAATCCAATGCATGAAGACGTTAAAGCTATTGAGGCGGCAGCCCTTCGGTCAAAACAAATTGTAGAAAATTTGCTTTATTTTTCACGAGCATCAAAGGAAGAGGATTGGGAGTTTTTAGATGTTCAAAAGGGGATTGAAAAGGCTCTGTCTTTGATTGAGCTTAATATCCGTCATAGAAATTTAACCTTGGGAAAGCATTTTGAACCTGTCCCTAAAATTTATGGAGATTTTAATCAATTGGTCCAGGTCTTTTTAAATTTATTTCAAAATTCTTTACAGGCTATTTTTGATCGGGGACAAAAAGGGGGAAATCTTGAGATTTCCATAGGCTTTCTCAAAGAGGGCAAGCAAGTCTGTGTAACCGTACACGGTAGTGGGGTAGGTATCGCTGGGCA